>DCFT01000165.1 GCA_002319885.1 Bacteroidales bacterium UBA1797 | reverse complement strand
CCCCTACTGTTAGGTATTTCCATTCTGATAAAATTGACCTCCAAAGGGCCTATAGTATTCAAACAGGCCAGGGTAGGATTAAGAGGACGCCAGTTCAGCCTCTATAAATTCAGAACTATGATTGTCAATGCTGAAACACTTAAGAAGGAACTTGAAAATGTAAATGAGATGGACGGACCGGTTTTTAAAATAAAAGATGATCCACGTGTGACCAATATTGGAAAATTTCTTCGAAAAACAGGACTGGACGAATTACCACAGCTTGTTAATGTCTTGAAGGGTGAGATGTCGTTGATCGGACCACGTCCTCCTCTTCCCAGTGAAACACAACAATATAAACGCTGGCAGTTAAGACGTCTTTCCGTAAAGCCCGGATTATCATGTTTCTGGCAGATAAAACCCGACAGAAACAACATTAAATTCGAAAAATGGATGGAACTGGATTTAGCATACATAGATAACTGGTCGCTGCGTCTCGATTTTATCATTCTTTTAAAAACAATAGCTACTGTCTTTAAAAGAAGCGGCATGTAATAAGCTATAATTATCAGTCCTTTTTTAACACATTGCCATCCTCATTTCTGATTGCATGGTGTTGTCGTCAATATCCAGATATTCTGGTCAGTTTTCTTTGAATATTTTAACAAACCTGTCCTTATAAATACCGATAGTGAACTCATTTATAAACTTTTCCCTTCCTTTTCTTCCCATTTCAGTCCTGAGGGTTTTATCCTGAAGTTTAAGTATGCATTGAAATATTTCGTTTGCATTATTATTTTCAAGAACAAATCCCGTAATACCATTATCAATGATTGAGGGAATTGTTCCTGCATTACTTGCTATTACTGGCAGCCCAAATTCCATAGCTTCAATTATTACACGTCCAAATGCCTCATATTCAGTAGGAAAGATCAAAATATCAGCCTCCCTTAACATATTTTGCTTTTCCCTGCCTAATAACCTGCCATGGTAAACAACGTTATCGTACAGATTATTTTTTTCTACATATCGAAAAAACTTAAGCTTTTCATTTGTTGATGGCCAGTCACCTACAAAATGACACAAATATTTAATGTCTGCATCGTTAAGTAACCTGCATGATTCCAATAGTTTAAACCAGCCTTTTGATTCATGCAGATTTGAGAGAAACAGCAGATTCAGGTAATTTCCATTACCCCTGGATCTATAAATGCTTTCAGCGTCCCCCTCAGTGATACTGCTTACTAAAGCGTTTGGGAGTAAATAAATATCCTTTTCAGGGACTGCTGAATTTAAATTAGGTATAAGCTCCGATCCCAATAGAATTATTTTATCACAAATCAATAAACCCTTAATAAAAAGACTTCTAACCGGATTGGTCCAGTCATTATCTTTAATAGGAGCCCTCAGATGAAGTATCAATTTGCCATGGTTTAACCTTTTGACTATTTTTAGAAGGTAATAATCACGTAGTAAACCAAATCCACTTACTGCTGGCATAAAGTACACCAGGTCAGGTTTAAATGTCCTCAACTCTTTTTTTATTCTTCCTGCTACATTGAAAATCCCTCCTATTTTCCCCGGAGTTAATTTCCCTACATCTGACATTTCTCTGGAATAATTCAGTTTAATGGATCTTACCTCGAAAGAATTCTCATTATTCAGAATATCCAGGCTCATTTCACTCGACAGGGCACTACCATAATGAGGAGGTGGCAGTGGACTCACAAATAATATTCTTTTTTTTACAATATCACTCACAGGTTAAGATAATTAGCTGGATTTTATTGACAAAATACTTATACACGATTTAAATTTAATTCAATTGTTCTGAACAGGTTGCAGAATCTGATTAATGATTAATGATGCCTTCTCAGTGGAAAACCGGAAATCAGACGAAGCTGAAGTCATCTTACGGTTTTTGATAGAAAGTATTAAATCAGAAAACTCATCAGGATCTCTGTTATCATTCACAAAACACATTTCATTATCTGAAATAAATTCTTTTATTCCACCTACATTAGTGGAAACAACAGGTGTCCCGCAAGCAATGCATTCCAAAATTACCATTGGAATGCCTTCGTAATGAGATGAAATCATCAGTATCGATGACTTTGAATAGATGCGTCGCAATTCATCCTGCTCAAAAACCGGCCCCGGAAAAATAAAAAGTGAGCCATTGGATTTTTCCAGAATATATTTTGTAATTATCGGCTCGTATGTACCTCTGCCAATAAACACTCCCCGCCATTTGCCTGCTTCCTTTTTATCCAATGATAATAAAGTATCTACAAATAATTCAAGCCCTTTTACTTCTTCAATCCTGCCAACAAAAAGCAAAATATTCTCTTCAACAGCTCCGAGAATTCTCGATTGTGTAGTGTCTTTGTAAAAAACTTTATCGTCTACAAAATTTGGCAATAATATAGCCTTTTCCTGTAAATTATGTTTTTTTACAAGATTATAGCATAATGGATCTATTGCTATAATCTTTATTGCTTTTTTTAAATTAACTGTCCGTACATACTCCCACATATTTTGAAAGAGTCTGTTCCTGAAAAACTTTTTCTTCGATTTTTCAAGAGCATTGGTTGCCCCATGCATGTGAAGCAGAATGGAAATGTTGGATTTTATCCAAAATGATAATTCAACTGAATGAGAGTAAACCGACCTGATATTATTTTCTTTAAGAATTGAATTTATTTTCCTGCCAGCCCAAAATGAATGAAGCCGGACAGGAATTTTTGAATTCTTAGGAACATACGCAACTGGAATTATATAAATATTATCACCAAAATGAATCTTTCTGAAAAGGTTTTTCCTTTCAGATGTAATTCCCAACAAAAATATATTTTTCGCTTTCAGATATGGCAGAATACTTTTTATTACTCCCGTTATTCCTCCCATACTAAGAGAGTTTGTATTATTCCAGTTCTCAAAATCTTCGAGTGCCAATACTGCGATATTTAACATAATGAACGTTTATATTTAAATGTATCCTTTCCAAGTACTATAAACCTCTGCCCGAAGAACAGGGGTAAAATCGTTATCAACTGTATAAAAATCAAAATGAGTAAGATCCATATTTCAGGATCTTACTCATTTTACAAATTTATCCTTACTCTGGAAATCGTTATTTAGTGTTTGATTATTTTAATTGTTTTGAGATTCATGTTATTATCTACAATTTTTATAAAGTATGTTCCGGATAAGTAACTCTGCATCGGAATAAGTGTTTCACTGCCGGTTATTGGCTGTTTATCCAGAATGTTACCCCGTGGGTCAATGAGTATATAACTCAAATTATCACTATTAGAATTTACAACATTCAGTTTAACAAAGTCAGTTGTCGGATTAGGATAAACGGAACATGAGAATTTTCCGCCGTTTATTTCCTCAATACCTGTTACAACTGTAATATTAGCTGTAAGCCCTTCCGGCTGAGTTAATGTATAGTTATCAGCATCTGCTCCTGAAATAGCATATCCGGTAACAGTAACAGGAATGTTATCTGCAACATCAGCAGAGGCAAAAGTAGCTATTGGAGTGCCGCCCAGATCTACCACGTCAGGCACAACGACTCCATTGAGTACTGCTGTTCCGCTAAGAGTTGCATCTGTATTACCGTCGTGAGGCTTGTTATCAGCGGTAATTCCTGTTATGGTGAGTTCCTTTGGTGTTATGTTGGCGGTGAGTCCAGCAGGTTGGGTAAGTGTATAATTTCCGGCACCTGCACCAGTGATAGTAAATCCTGTTACGGTTACAGCTAACCCTGTTCCAACTGTTTTATCGGGGAATGTTGCTACGGGTGTGCCGCCTAAGTTTACTACATCAGGGACTATTACACCCGAGAGAGCAACTGTACCACCAAGAGTGGCTGATGCATCACCATCGTAAACCTTGTTATCGACGGTAAGTCCGGTTACTGTGAGCGCTTTTGATGTAATATTGGCAGTCAGTCCTGCAGGTTGTGTCAGAGTATAATTCCCGGCATCAGCTCCTGAAAGTGTGAGTCCCGTTACAGTAACAGGTAACGCAGTTCCAATGTTTTTAGCTGCAAATGTTGCTGCCGGAGTACCGCTGAGTGTCACTACATCAGGTGCAATTACGCCCGAGAGAACACCTGTTCCTCCAAGTGTAGCCGTAGTGCCACCGTCATAAATTTTGCTATTTGCAGTCAGTCCGGTTACAGTAAGAGCCTTGCCTGTTATCTTCCCAGTAACTGTTGGTTGGGTAAGGATATATTTATAAGCATCTGTCCCGGTAATTGTAAAACCAGTTGTAGTAACTGTTTTCCCCGTACCCGCGGTTTTATCGTCAAAAGTTCCGGCTGCTCCTGTCGATACCAGAGTAACGTTATCACCTGATATAGCGCCCACAAGTGCAGCACCACTGGTATTTAAAGTAGCAGTGGTATTTCCATCATATACTTTATCGTTGACTGTTACACCCGAAATTGTCAGATTGGCTGTACCATATACCCTGAAGTCACTGATATGAACACCCGGGTTCAAGGAGTTTAAAAGCATATTTACTCTTAAATACCTGGCAGGAGTATTTAAGCTATATTCATCACCATCATCAGTTGCTATATTATCATTGGTTTTTTCAGCAATCTGTGTGTAATCAACACCATTGGTACTTGCTTCGATATTGTAATGATAGAATCTTGATCCATCTGTATAGTTACGAATAACAATTCTATTCACATTGTAAACGCCTTGCAGATCAACCGCCCACCATGTGGGATATGCAAGACCTGCCCAGTAACTATTATTTGATCCATCATTGTCAACCGCCAGTGAGGGGACAAAATCAAGAAGATGATTTTCTGAAGTGGCAGGCTTGTTCAATGCCAGATGTGGTAATACCGTAAAGGAAGCCGAAATAGTATGATCAGCTGTTACATTAGTAAAGGTATAGGTCGTAATTGGACCCTTGGAAACACCGTCTACCAGAACATCAGATAACTGAAAATCGCTATTTGCAGCAATAGTATATGTAATATCGTTACCACTTATGACATTCTGTTCTCCTGAGGGATCAATTGTACCACCGGTATTTGGACCTGCTGTGATAGTATAGATTGGAATTAAGGAAAATGTTACAGCAATTGTATGATCTGCTGTAACATCACTTAATGTTAAATTAGGTACAGCGCCAACTGAAGAGCCGTCTACGAGAACGTCCGTTATCTCATAATCTGTATCGGGAGTTATTGTAAATGACTGTGACTCACCATCTTTTACAAGCACACCACCTGAAGGTGAAATGGTTCCACCGGCATTGGAAGTTGCTGAGATAGTATGTGTTGTAGCGGCAGTACCGAACACCTGGAAGTCACTTATATGAACCGCCGGATTATTCGAATTATAAAGCATATTAACTTTTACATAGCGGGCAGAGCCGGTGAACGTGTAAGTCTCTCCGGCATCAGTGGCTGGATTGTTGTTTGTTTTTTCAGCTACTTGTGTATATGTAACACCATCAGTGCTTATTTGAATGTTGTAGTGATAATATCGTACGCCATCCACAAAATTCACTATAACTACTGAAGATAAATCATAAATACCGCCAAGATCAACCTGCCACCACTGAGGAGCTGGAATTGCACCCCACAAAGTAGCACTATTACCATCGTTTGCCAATGATGACTCATATCCTGTGCCCTCAAATGAACTGCAGGTAGTTGGCTTATTTAAAGCAATATCCTGAGCATAAACTGAGAATTGCATTATACCCAGTAAAAATAATAATGAGTAGAGTTTTTTCATAATTTCATAGTTTATAGATAATAATTTTTTAATACCGGATCAAACTTTTCTGTTAATTTAAAATATTTACATTGTCTAAATAATAATAAAAACTCCTTACCAAATAATTAAAATATATAGGATTAAAAATCAACGATCTTTCCATTAGTTATAAATATTGTCTGATTTTTAATTGCAATATAAAGATATATTAAAAAAAAATATCTTGCAAACCCGATTCAGGCAGATAAACTTTTGAACGAGCTAAATATCCTGATAAAATGCACTGCTATATATTCAATTTGATTATTTAACCCATCTAAAGTATCATTCATCAAAAACAATAAAAAATCAGGTGAAAGTCCATCCTTTATTTGTAGAAATAGTTTTTCAGATTCAATTTTATTTTTTCAAATTGTTTAGGGTTCAATTTGATTATCATCAATGTGAAGATGAAATAAACTAAAAAAAAATATTACTATCTGAGTATATTCACTACACCTTTAATGATACCCTTCGTTGTAGATTTAATTATATAATAATATGATGCGGAAGGCAGAGGATTCGTATTCCACGTTCCATACCAATCATTTTTATAATCATTTGATTGGTAAACAGTTTGTCCATATCTATTATATATACTCACTTCCAGCTTGCCATATTGCTCCAGGTTAGGAATTTTCCAGCAGTCATTTACCCCGTCATTATTAGGAGTAAATAGTGATGGGATTTGGTTATATTCATCACCGACAAGAATTGACTGTGACACCTCAGGTGCAGGATTCCAATTATTACTACCATCCTGAGTAGCTGTGATTACTATCTTGCCGTCTCGTTCAATAGTGAGAAAATCTCCATTTAAACTTGCAGAATTTGGATCTGACACTGTATAACTTACCGGGAGACCGCTTGTAGCCTTTGACTGAAGCTGGTATCCCTGATTGATTTTTAAATCTGAAGGTATTTTTTCAAAAATAATTTCCTGATCGGCTTTATTTATGGTAAGTGTTCCATTCGCGTATATAAAGCTGTAATTTGAATCGGAACCTCCTGAAATGATAATACTATAGATTCCGGCATCTGAATTTGTATCTGCATCTGTTTCGACAACGGGAAGTTCATCCAGAACATTCGAATTCTGCCCGGGAACAAAACCGGAATAACTGATGGTAAGTTCGGGGTTTATCTGATTATATTGTTTTGTTTTATCGTCAGCAATAACATAAAGAGGAGCTTTCAGAACACTCAGACTTGAATTGACCAATTCGATCTGGTAATTATCATTGTTTCCGCCTGTCAGCGAAATAGTATATATTCCGGCATCAGCTGATGAAACCGCTCCCGGGCTACTAATTGTGATATCCGTTACAGAATCTCCCGATATAAGTCCATCGAATGTTACTTCTGTTCCTGAAAATATCAATGAGGTTCCATATACTTTCGTGAGATCATTTGCAGTGATTATCAGTCTTTTAGCCGATATGCTGCCAGTTAATAAAGGCTGCAACGCAAGATAATTGGCTGCATCGGGTCCTTCAAGTGTAAAACCTGAGGTTGTAACCGTTTTCAATACGCCGGAATTTTGATTTTCAAAAGTCCCTGTCGCACTTGTTGAAACAAGATGAACATTATCACCGGTCAAAACTCCATTTAGTATTGCACCATCCGGATTTAAAGTTGCAGAATTAGTTCCGTCATAAACTTTGTCGTTAGCTGTTGCGCCTGTTACAGTCAGTTCAAGTGGCATAATATCAGCAGTTACTATCGGTTGTGACAGACTATAATTAATTGCATCAGTTCCATCTATAGTAAACCCTGTTGTAATAATTTCTTTGTTGACGCCAACATTTTTATCTGCAAATACACCTTTGGAACCTGATGAGATCAGGACAACGGCATCACCTGGTACAACCCCAGCAAGCACAGCGTTTTCAGTATTCAGAACTGATTCTGTTGTCCCGTTATATATTTTCCTGGCTGCCAGAACACCTGATATTGTCAGCCCGGAAGTTGTGATACTTGCGGTAGTCTCAGGTTGTATCAAAGCATAATTGACAGCATCCGCACCACTTATGGTGAATCCGGATATTGATACCGGCTTATTCTCCCCCACATTTTTATTCAAAAATGTTCCTCCGGCGCCTGATAACACAAGATTTACATCATCACCAGGCAAAAAACCTTCGAGCGATGCGCTCCCTGTATTTAAAATCACACTGGCAGATCCATCATAGATTTTGTCTGTAGCTGTTACTCCGGAAATTGTAAGATCAGCAGCATTGATATCGGCTACCAGTGAAGGTTGAATAAGAGTATAATTTCCGGCATCGCTCCCCCCAAGTGTAAATCCAGAAGTTGAAACTGCTTTTCCAACTCCGGCTGTTCTGTTCACAAAAGTTCCGGTGGCTTCACTTGTACCAAGGACAACCGCATCGGTACCCAAAACTCCTGTAAGAATAGCATTATCGGTATTCAGAGATGCTGAAGTTGTACCGTCATAACTCTTATCAAAAGCAGTAATTCCTGTCACTGTCAGTACCTTTGAATTGATGGTAGCCGTTGTTGTCGGAGCTCCGGTTAAGGACAATGTATAATTTAAAGCGTCAGTGCCATCAAGTGATGATCCTGAAAGGGTCACAGTCTTCCCTGTATTTGCGTATGCATCAGTAAATTCAGACACAGAAACCAGATTTACATCATCCATGGGTTCTTTTGACACGAGGGTCAGATTATTGGTCAGGATAGTGGCACTGTTTGTACCATCATATCCCTTATCTGCAGCAGTAAAAGTACCATCAATGGTGAGTTCTTTCGCATAGATAGTTGCTGTTGGAGACGGTTGTGTTAAATTATAATTTACTGCATCGTTACCATTTAGAGTGAATCCTGATACTAATACAGGAATTTCAGTTCCAGCATTTTTATTTAAGAATGTTCCAGTGGCATCAGTAGAGAGAAGGCTCACATCATCACCGGTAACAGCACCAATAATGTATGCGCCTTCAGTTATTAAATCCGCTCCGGTAGTCCCATCATAATATTTATTGGCGGCAGTTAGACCTGACACTGTCAGAACAGCTGAAGTGATATCCGCGGAAGTGGCTGGCTGTATCAGTGAATAATTAGCATTATCAGCTCCCACAAGGATAAAGCCTGATGTTACGACTTCCTTTCCCGTTCCGACAATTTTATCTGAAAATGTTCCGGTAGCATGTCCTGAGAAGAGACTTACATCATCACCCAAAATAACTCCGGCCAGAATAGCGCTCCCATTATTCAGTTGTGCAACGGTAGTACCATCATATATTTTATTATAAGCAGTCACTCCAGAAATTGTAAGATCAATTGCAGTGATAGCAGCAGTTATTACTGGTTGTGCCATAGAATAATTATGTGCATCGGCACCAGCAAGTGTAAAGCCTGAGGTAGTTACAAGCTTAGCAGTACCAACATTCTTATCTGCAAAGGTTCCTGAGGCTCCATCTACAACAAGACTCAAATCATCTCCGGGCAAAACATCTCCAAGTTGTGCACCTTCTGTATTAATATTAGCTTCGATTGTTCCATCATAACTTTTGTCTTTGGCAGTAACACCTGATAGATTAATTGATGATGGAGTGATATCAGCAGTAAGGGATGGTTGTACTAAGGAATATTTCGATGCATTAACTCCACCAAGGGTAAACCCTGAAGTAGAAACTGTTTTAGACGAACCTGCATTCTTGTCTGCAAAGACTCCTGTTGCTCCCGAAGAGTTAAGAGTAACATTATCACCTGGTTGTACTCCAATCAGAGTTAAATTATCTGTATTCAAAGAAGCTTCAGTTGTTCCATCATATACTTTATTGTCAGCTGTAAGGCCTGAGATTTTAAGGCTGTGTGCAAGTGCAGCTATCTCGCTGTCTGTTAGGGCATGATCATAAAACCTCACATCTGATATCTGTCCTTCGAAAAAGGATGACGTTTCCTGTGCCTGACCAAGGACAAATTCCGGCGAAAGATAGGTGGCAGGTGTACCTGCTGCAACGCTTCCCTCCAATATCCCGTTAATATAGATCTTCAAGTTACTTCCATCACCTGTCATCACAATGTCTGCCCACTTATTTGCAACTAAAGCTGTACCTGAGGTGACAGTTTTTGACTGTCCGTCAAAAATGCGGGCTGTTAACTGTCCCGTGCTTTGAAGGTAAAAACTACGGTCACATGTCGGGGCTGACGGATATTCAGACATCTTTGTTATATCCATTTCTTTTATTACATCAGGCCTTACACTCATAGCGATTGTAAAGGTTGAATAGTTATTGCCTGACAGCGTAAGGTAGTCATCTATTCCATCAAATATATAAGCACCAGGCACATCCTGATAAGGGCCGGGTGTGTTTACTGGTTCACCTGTAAAAACAGCTGACTTATCAATGCCTGCATCAACAATTTTAATATAGTTATAGGGTCCTGTTGGTGTATTATCATCCCAGGTCCAGTAATAATTAGCCTTATAAATATTTCTTATCCTTGCGTACAGGGCTGAATCATAACTTCCCGTTGTATAGGTTATACCAGGAGGTATATCGACATTTATAAAATTACCGTTATCACAACCTAACATCCAAACATCTTTCCGGTATTTCACTGCTAGTTCTCTTACAGCTATATCAACACCTACATGATGGTAGTGACCATATTCTCCCCAGATATTATGCGTCATTATTCTAGAAATGGCAGGACTTGCTATATACTGTTCAATTTTAGCTTTTAACTTGTTAATTTCGGCCTGAGACATAGGAAGTGACAGATCTGCATGTTCCTCTAAATGATCAAGTGCTATAGAATCATAAGCAGGGTTTTTAACCCAATAATATTGATTGTATCCATCATCGGTGATATCTGCCCAGGGGGTAATCCAGTTATTTTCGTAATCAACTCCATATCCTATGCTATCCATGTGCTGTTGCTGCTGATGAATAAGTCTTCTGGATCTTGGAGTAGGAGGCATTGCCCCGCCAATAAATTTTTCAGTGACTTTCCAGAAAGGGAGCATCCATATAAGATCGTCATCCTGGTGAGCATAGATGAGTGCCGTGCCTGTTTTTGGAATACTGTTCAGATCAACATAAATGCCCTGTCCGAAAACCGGAAGATATAACATGGCCCACAAAAATGTGCCACTCAATAATCTTTTTAAAAATAAAACACCCATATTGTAGACCTGAAAATATCAGAAACAAAATAATAATAAAGAAAAGATTTTGCCAAAATCTTTATCATCACCTGGACAACATTAGTCAAAATGAATAGTTACCCGATCCATCCTGAAATGATGGTTAGTTGTTTTTGGCAATTTTAATTCAACCATTGATTCTATGAGGGTATGAAAAGGATATTGAATTAAAGAGATTCTGTAGTTTTGTCATATTAAATTCATTTGGTTCATCAAAGAAGATGATAAAAAGAGCCGTATTGCCCTCAATATTCAATAAAAATCAACCGGAGTCTTAAATCTGACGTTTAAATCATAAGTAAAAAAAAGTATAACTACCTGATAAAATATTTAACCACTGTTTAAAAAAATATTAAATCTGATATCGTTTTAACTATAAAAATTGCACATTTCATTTTTTTTGATGAAAAATACTATTTATGACACTAATGACCTGTTTTCTGAGATATTCATATTATATAAGATGCCAAACGGATTTTTTCCTGTTATAATATACAGATTTTGTGAAAAATCAATTTGGGAGTATATTCTTTTGTAATTACCTTTATTCCCTTATTTGTATCAAAATAAAATGAATCTATTTCCCTTGTTTATAGATAAATTTGTTGTATTATTAAAGAGTATATGTGGTACTTATTAAAGACGCTGCAAATTTTTTAAACACCAGAATTTTAATATTTTATAATCTGAACCTATGCAAAAGAATAGAAATTTCAAAATAGAATTGGTTCTGCTATTGTTCATGTTGTCAATTATTTCCTGTGTTCCTATCAGGGAACTGAGTTATTTCAATGATATTAACGAAATTGAGGGACCTGTGGTTAACCCGAGAACTCAAAAGACAATAATGCCTTTTGACAGGATATACGTAAAAGTATTAAGCACCGACACTCAGACAAGCCAGATTTTTAACCCTACTGATGAACTCCGGACCTCTGGTGTAGGAACCAGCCTTCTTGGATACCTGGTTGATGAATCGGGAAATATTACTTTCCCTTTTGCAGGCAAAATAAATGTAGGTTCCTTGACAACCTCAGAGGCTGAAACCAAAATTCAAAAAGCTCTCAGCGATTATGTCCCCAATACATCTGTCACATCTGTAAGTGTTAAATTCATTGACAATCAAGTCTCTGTGTTAGGCGAAGTTACAAACCAGGGAGTTTATACATTTCCACAAGATAAACTTAACATTTATGAGGCATTAGCTTTCGGAGGAGGTATTACCCGTTATGGAAACCGTAAAAATGTAGTTCTAATCAGACAGGAAAATGGCAAGATAGCCTATCACAAACTAAATCTGTCAGATACTAAAATCGCCGGTAAGGATTACTATTATGTACTCCCGAATGATGTAATTGTTGTGGAGCCCTTGAAATCGTTGTCAACGAGCTATTCGAACAATACATATACTACAATATTAACATCAGTTACAACCCTTATTGCAGTACTATTATTTTTAGGGTATAAGCTTTAAAGAAAAAAATTAAACTATGATAAAGAAAATTGAATCTGATTCCTTAATGGCTCCCGTTAAGTATCTATTATTAAAAGCATTTTCGTTGGTATATTTTTATATTATCTGTTTGGTTGTATGTATAGCAGCTGCTTTTCTTTATAATAAGTACTCCACTAAAGTATATGAAGCCTCTGCTTCATTAAGCCCGGTTGAAAACAAAACATCCTCGTTACTAAGCTCTAATCAGCTCTTTAGCGGACTTGATGCTATGAAATCCTTAACAAATATTGAGGACGAAATGAATAGCCTTAATTCTTTTACTTTAGTTTATAAAACTATTGCAAATATGAATTTTGAGGTCAGCTATTACAAGGAAAAAGAAAACTTTCTCAAGCAGACAGAAGAGCTTTACAGACAATCTCCGATCATTATCACTATTGATAAATCACATGTACAACCACTTGACGTCAAATTTTATTTTACTATTATAGATGAGTCCTCTTTCAGATTGACTGTATCACAAAAGAAAGTATCTTATTATAATTATCTTGATAACGTAGTTACAAGCCAAAACAATACTCTGGTAGTCGACACTATATGCAAATTTAATGAAACCATAAACAATAAAACATTTAGATTTTCAGCATCTCTGAATAGTGATGTTCCAATAAAAAAGGCCAATTCTGAATATCGTTATTATTTTACTTTCCGTAATCTCGACTATATTGCCAAGGAATATCTGAATAGTCTTAAAGTTGAAAAAGTATCACCGCTGGCCTCAGTTCTGCAAATAAAATTTCAGGGCCAGAATGCTGATAAAACGATAGCTTTTCTGAATACGTTTCTTGACACTTTTCTCGATAATAATCTTGAAAAGAAAAATAAGATGGCCAGAAGCACTGTTAAGTTTATTAACACACAGATTTCCACTATTTCTGATTCACTTACGCAATCGGAATCTGCGTTGAAAAACTACAAATCAGATAACCAGGTTACAGACCTTAGCTTTCAGGGACAGCGTATATATGAGCAAATACAACAAATTGAGGCAGAGCGTGTCACATTGCAGGTACGCGAACGATATTACAATTATGTTATCAACCTTTTTAAAGCAAATAAGGATATAAAGGGTGTTGTACCTCCTTCTGCCATGAATGTTGACGATCCAATAACGAATCAGCTTATTTCTGAACTTCTCAACTTAAACACACAACGCTCAAATATAACTTCAGGCAACAGTAATGAAAAGAACATATTCCTTGGGAATATTGATAAAAAAATAAGTTCTCAGATTCAATACATCATTGAAAATTTTACGAATAATCTGAACACACTTACCTTAAATCTTAACGAACTGGATTACAGGGAAGATAAACTATCAAAGGAGATATCCAAGCTCCCGAAGACTGAAATGAATATGGTAAGTAAGCAGAGGAAATTCAACAATAATGACGTAATTTATTCCTACCTGCTTCAAAAAAGATCTGAAGCTGCTATTGCCCTGGCTTCAAATTATCCTGATTATGAGATTCTGGAACCTGCAAGAGAGATTACCACATATATTGTTTCGCCGAAAAAAACCTTCAATTATCTGTTAGGGTTTTTCTTTGGATTATTTATCCCGACATTATATCTCTTCATAAAGGAGATCTTTGATTTTAAAATCAGAAGTATTAATGATGTAGAATATATGATGAATCGTCCGGTTTTAAATATAATCTACAGTAACAAGACTAAAAGCGATCTGGTTGTTTCCGAGTTCCCCAAATCAACAGTGTCTGAATCTTTCAGAAACCTGAGAAGCAGCCTGTTCCTAAAAAGTGAGCAAGGCAAATCCAAGGTTATTATTATATCTTCTTCTCAGCCAATGGACGGTAAAAGTTTTGTATCTCTTAACCTTGCATCTTCAATTGCATCAGTTGGTTATAAGACAATCCTTATCGACAGCGACCTCAGAAAACCTAACCTTCACAGCAAATTGAAATTAGATAATGTTGTTGGACTTTCCACATATATGACAAAAGATTCAACAACCAGTGAAATTATCAGGAAAACGTCAGTAGAAAATCTCTCGTTCATATCTGCAGGACCAATTATTCCAAATCCTTCGGAATTAATTGAATCAGGCGTACTTGATGAACTGATAAATTATCTTAAATCGAATTACGATTATGTTATTATTGACACTACTCCTATCGGAATTCTATCTGATGCAACTCTTCTGATGAAATATGCTTCCAAAATTCTGATTGTAATAAGAAACAATTATACACATAAGGATATTTTTATTGAAGTTTTAAAGAATCTTAAGTCAAACAAATTCAATAATTACGATATTATTTATAACGATCTTAATTTACAAAGAAGCACTTATAAACGTTATAGCGATTACTATCTTAAAGAGTAATTTATCAGAGATAATGGTTGATTTTTTCTTTCAATGGGAAATTATAAGATCTGAGTAACAAATAGTTGAATTTATTCATTTTCAATAAAAAACCCCGATTAAGCTTATTAAAGCTAAAATCGGGGTTATTTGTAAAAAGATTATCAGGACAATCCGGATAAATCCCGCATATTAAAACATCGTAATCTTATATTACCCTGTTTTTAAACCTGAACTAGGAGTCAATATTTTCTCTCTGATAACCAACCAGATAAAAATTGTATTCCCCTTCAGATATCTCTGCCACATCCGGCGAGGCTCTTTTAGTAACCTGTAAAGCCATTCCAGTCCAAAATCGATCATCCATTTAGGTGAGCGGTTAACAGTTCCTGCATAAAAATCAAAAACAGCTCCAATACTGCATATGTGCTTAACTTCAAGTTCATTAAAATGTTTATAAGCCCATTTTTCCTGTTTAGGCGCTGTAAGTCCAATAAAGAGCACATCGGGTTTTATAGTATTTATTGCCTGTAACATTTCTCTGTTATCATCCTCAGAGAACTCACTTTTATAAGGAGGTGAATATGTATGGACATTTATCCTTGGGAAATCCCGCCCGGCATGTTCCCTGATAAGCGTAAGGGTAGACTCCTTGCTTCCAAGGAAGAAACAAGTGCCTCCGATTTTATTGAGACGATTCATTTCGTAATAAAACAGATCAGCTCCGGCTATCTTTTTCAATCTTTGCCCTGTAAGAAAGCGTTTTGCCATTGTAATACTTACTCCATCAGGTAGTAATATATCTGAATTCTGAAGGGCTTCAGAATAATATTCATCTATCTGGGCTAAATTATAGCAATGTGCATTTATTGTATTAATCAATAATTTCTTGTCAGGAATATTAACTAAATCCTGATTAAACAGTATCGTTCCTGATAGATTTAATTTATTCATATTAATATATCGTGTCTTTAAAGATTCGTCGAATTAACCTGAGGTATTTATTCATATATCCCGTGAAGCAGGGAAAAAACTATTTCCTGATTTTGCAGAATATTCAGGACAGGAAAAAAGAAACCAGGAATTATCATTTTTGAGTTATCAGAAATTCATAGAATTCATTTGCGAGGTTATAAGAGTCAAAATATTTTTGGGCCTTTAATTTACCACAGGTACCAACCTTTAAGGCAGTTTTATAATCGGTTAATATCAGTCTGAACATCGATTCAATTTTTAAAGAATCGCCGGGCTCATAGATATATGCGTCATCATCATTGACATAATCTGACACATCACTGCTCCTCGATGTTACAACAGGTTTCCCGGTAGCAAGATATTCTGCCAGTTTAAAAGGAAAGCCTGCATTGGCCTGAATTGTGTTATTCCGGGGCATACATAAAATGGACATACTGCAAATTGTCCGGAAATAGATTTTTTCATCCAGAAAACCTAAGAACATAATACTGTTCTTATTAACTATCGACTCTTTGAGCTTGAGTTTCATCGTATTATCAATATTCCCACTTAAACAGAGTTTCACATCCGGGAACTCTTTGTTAATTGAATTAAAAGCTTTAAATAAGGAGTCAAAATCATAATTACTTCCATAACTACCCCCATAAAAAATTGTTGGATAAGGATATTGTTCTGCAGTTACATTGAAATCATCCGGATCGTATGAGACTGCCAGAAGGAAAACTGGCAGTCTGCCTTCAAAGTCTTTTGCAATTTTGTCTTTAAGTAACTTTGATACCACTATAACAGCATCCGCATACCAGGGAATAATTCTATAAAGAAACAAGAAATAGAGTGTTCTTATGCTTTGCATTTTGGATAGGGAATACTTAAGCGAATTTGGATTCTCCACAATGTCAATCAGTATCTTATATCCCAGTAATTTTGCCAGAAAAATCCTGTGAAGTAATAGTTGTCTGCCCGTATAAAAATATAACACATTAAGGTGTCCTTTTTCCCGTTCATGAAAAAGAACAGCCATGATTCTGAAAAGATCAATGATTTTAAAATATATCTTCTGAGCGACAGAATATATGCGGGCTGATTTTCTTGATCTTGCCATTGAGGGATTAAAAAAGCAGATCTTCACATCTTCTTTCTCTCCCAGGTACTTGGAAAGATTACCCAACCTCTTATTCCCGGCTGTATCGTGCTCTCCTACCGGGAAAAAAATTATTTTCAACTTGTCCATCTGAATACTCTGATAACCGGTCTGGTCTTATAAAATTTAATATTCTTTAATCAACGGATAAGCATTTCCTGAAATTCTCTCTAACTATTTCAGCATTATCGTTTTGCATTACAATCTTCAAAGCTTTCTCTGCAAGTTGCCTGCGAAGTGAAGAATTCAGATATAGCTCTTTAATTGAATTTTTCAAGATCTCCCGGTTATTATCAGTAACAACATAAGCCCATTCGCCTTTAGCAGCGTATTTTGCAAGAGCTGTTTGCCTGTCTGCATAGACTAGAACAGGAGTTCCTGATATCATATATTCAGGTATTTTAGTTGAAAATGAGTAGCGTAAAAAAGCCAGGCTGTCTTCATCAAAATCAAAGGGAATAACTAATAAATCGACGCTTGCGAACTTCCTGGCAAGTTCCGAGTAATCAATTGGCTGCATCCATTTTATATGCTCACCTAATGTTACGATCTTTTGCAGCGCTGAAATGTCGGGAGTCTGCAATTCAAAAATTAAGTCAGTATCAGATGAGCAGAGGTCCATCACAGCATTTGCGATATCAACTATTGAGTTATTAACTCCATTACCTAACCGGCCTGCATATAAAATTGTAAACTTCCCGTTTATCTCCCAGTCAGTTTTTGAATAAGGCAGCCATTTTTCAACCTCAATTGGATTATGAAATGGAATAAAATCTTTTCCATATCGCTTTTTGTACTCTTCACTCATAGAATCCCCTATACTCAGAAAAACAGATGATTGATCCAATAAATTTATGAGCTCATTGTTAAGCGATTTCTTCCAGTACCAATAGAGTAAACCAGGCTTATTTACAGTAGACGGCCAATCATCCATTATGTGAACTGCAATTGGCTTTCCGGTCAATAAATGAATTTCTTTCACCAGTTTTATGAGCTCCAGAGTTTCGAGCTGGGAATATATAATATCCGGATTATAATTAACCAGCCATTCTCTAAAGTCAGGAGTTATCTTTAGGCGATACAGAACATTGTACAATCCTAAAAATATAAGAACCTCACGTACCAATCTGTATATTGATTTGAATTTTCCAGGCTTTGGTGTATTTTTTGGTTCTTGTGAAGTCTTTGGTTCAGATATATTGACCGGGCCACAGTTAATCCTGGGAAGAATCAAACTTAAGGGAAACGGATGAAGTTTCCCATTGTATCCTAATTGATAATATTGTTCGCAGACTGATATATCAGGATTATTCGACAAATAAGACGCCGACGCAACAGCCAGCCTTTCTTTAGGCCACCCCTTGAACAAATTTGACATTGTAATACCCCCACCCGACCTATAACTAAATATTTGTCCTACAACAAGAACCTTAGGATATTTATTCTTCACAACTTTAAGATAATATTAAAAAAATTCCACACAGAGAATTAAAGATATTTTCAAATGTCCCTAAAAAAAGCTTTCAATCGTTACTTATCGACTGAAAGCATTTAATTATTAAGAGAGAGAGACAATTAGATAATGATTATAGCAGAGGATTTACAGATTTTAAAAACTATATAACTGAAAAATTGCTCAACAATCCAAGACTCCTATTTAGCAAGTTCACAACGGATTTCATCATCTGTCATACTACGTATATCAGGATTGTAACATATAGCTGCTGACAACCATACAAGTATATATTTCAAAGAGAAATCGCCAACAAAAGAAGGAATAGAATACATTAAATATAATAATATCCAAATCGAAGCTGCTTTTGTAAGAAGATTATTTGAATAAAAAAATCCTTTAAATGCTGCAGGAATCAACATTAGTACAAAAAGCAGGACACTAATTATACCTCCTTTTAAAATAATCTGTAAATATCCGGTTTCGATCACGCTTCGATACAGTGTGAATCCTGTCCCATCCTGATCAATTCCGGGACAGAAATATTTGCCCTTTATACCTCTGCCAATAATCCAGTCAGTTGTATTCATATCTCTGTAAAAACTTTGCACAACGTTTGTCCTTGTATCGGCATCAATACGCTCCGTAATTAATGCGAACATGCCGTTTCGAGTTTTTGAATAAATCTGGCTTCCGACAATAAATAAAAGGACTATTAAACAGAAGGAAAGAAATATGTTTAAAATCCTACTTTTTTTAAAAACGACGTACACAATATAGGAAGCAAATAGTGTTGTAAACGACATAAACATAAGGGTTCTGCGAGCTCTGATTGAGGCAAGTATAAACGAAAGAAATAAAACAGAAAGCGAGAATATATTGCGCCTGTTCTTATGATACATAAAAGTAAGCAATATAAATCCACAAGGAAGACCAAGATTCCCAACAAAGGTTTCAACCAGTCCGGTAGCTTCTGTAGTTCCCGGTGTTCCCCATAATAGTTTACGAATGAACAAAATATCATAAAGCAGGAAGAAAATACTCAATATAACGATAACAAGAAATACTTTTTTCATAAATGAAATATTTCTTGGGAAAAGGATAATTAATGGAACCATATATAAAAAAATCCCGGTCCCTCCATCCAGGAGAAGTTGTTTGATAGAATTATAATTAAATTGAACCCCTCTTGAAATTATAACTAAGGACCAAAAACAATAAAAATAAAATATAAACACTAAATAAATATTGTCAAACTTCCATTTGATCAGGCTTATTGCGGAAGCAACAAATATCACCATCCCAAGAACCTGAGCCGATTGTGTAAAATAATAACTGGAGTGGGTCAAGTTGGGATAGGAAGCACCAAGTATATAAATTACAAGTCCTGTCCAAAAGAAATTATAACTTCTGCTTAATGCATCAGACGTGCTCTTACTATTAGGCATTATTATGATGTTTGATTAACAAGTAGTTCAGGGTCAGTGTTTAATTCTATTAATTAAATCAATATGTGATTTGATTATCCTATCTTTCTCAAAAATCGGAAGCATAGAACCTTTGATTTTTTTGTCAAGACATTCTCTTATACCATTAGCGAGATCTTCAGAGTCTTTGTATCTGGCAAGGTATCCGTTCACTTTATGCTTTATTAAATCAGGTATGCCTCCAACTTCAAAACCCACTACCGGAGTTCCACAAGCCAGGGATTCCAGAATTACATACCCAAATGTCTCTGCCAGAGATGGAGCGATGAATACATCAGCTGCATTATAGACGAGACATGTGGAATATTCGTCTGCTAAAAAGCCCATAAATCTGACCTTAAATGGAATACCATCAGCAACTGATTTATTATACCCGCTGCCAAATACCAGAATGGATATATTGTCCGAACTATAGTTTTTCTTTAAAATTTCCAGGGCTTTTTTTAAATATGTCCAACCTTTATAGGGATTGTCAACCGATGTCGCTCCGAAGGCAATGACTATCTCATTTGGGTCAATATTTAATATGTTCCTTGCTAATTTTTTATCTGTTGGCTTGAAGGTATCGGTATTTATAATATTTGGGATATAAAAAACAGGTTTATTTTTTGTAACAAAGGCATCTTTCGCACAATTATAAAGCCATTCACTGGGTGAAACAAAATGTAAGTTGTTAAATTTTGAATATAGTTTTAGTTTCCTGTCAAATTGCAATCTTGGGAAGTCAATAAATTTATTCTCCGGAAACATCTGGCAATGATTACAATTTATTTTAAATTTATCACAGGTAAAGCTATAGTGGCATCCTCCAGTAAGATCCCACATATCATGCATAAAAAAGATTATTGGTTTACCCAGCCTTGCGAGTTGTTCAATATTTGAGAGACTTAAAAATCCACCCTGAACCCAGTGTAAATAAATGACATCAGCATTTTTAATATGAACATTCTTTGAAATATTCGTACCAAGAAGCGGGTATGAGTACATCCCAAATTGTTTGTAATTATTCCGCGTTATCCATGATTGCAATTTATTACTTACCCAAGCAATGATTTTAGATTTCCGTCCAATTTGAATTATCTTTTCAGAGTCATTTATGCCTGAGCGCAGTGTTAAAATGACAGAATTTACATTGGCTTCCAGTAAAGCATTATGAAGCCTTAGCGCAGCTCTTCCGGCAGAATCCGATGATTTTTGCAAATGAACAACGTTTATCATTTGGACTTTTTATAAATTTCAATAAAAACTCAATAAAACCGGACAAATTTCAAGTTCAGGATACACATAGTCTGTTTAAAGTAACAAGACTTTCTATTAAAGTACGCCACTCTTCTTTACCAGATATATTTTATAAAATAATTAAAATCAGACCCTTAGTTTAATCCACTCCTTTGGAAATATTCCCTGGCTAATCTCCCTGTTAATCCATTTATCCGGCATAATTACAATTTTTTCCTTATTTTTATTCAACCATGCCCCCCACCAGCTGAAAGTACTGTTGGCTATTATATTATGCTTACATAAGCTCATTAAGTACATATCGATATAACTTGCTTCGTCCTTATTATGATCTACATAGGTACAACTTGCTAATTTCAGATTATCTTTTGCCCATTGGATATCATCTGAAAATATGAAATAATGTGGGTTTGTGATTTTTTCTTCAATATATTCAATTGAATTTTTATAGTAAGTTATTCCATTTATTACCGAGAGAAGTTTTCCCCATTCGCTGTTGAGATAATCGCCTCTGCGAATATGTATACTCACTGAATTGCAATTGATAATTTTCTCACTTATATCACGGTTCTTTTTATCCTGAGGAGTTTTAAAAGAAAATTCCTGAAACAGCAGGTCATTTATATCGGCAAAATATTCAGTTGACTGCCATACTCCAATTATCAACTTGGATTTCTGATCAAAAACATGTTTGTCAAACTCAAACTCTTTCTTTTCTGTGTAGACACTGTACCTCCATTTTTGATATCCTCTGATCAATCTTCTGAAAATTGAAGCAGCAATTCTATTCCTGTAAATGAATTTACAATGTAAAAGGAAAAAGTTTAACAGATATAATCGAAATGACAGTCTGATTTTAAATGCCTTACTTAAGTTAAATCCCCCATGATGATCATAGTAAAGGAAGTTTGAAATTATTATTCTCGATTTATTGCCTTTATTATTTAGTGCCCGACAAAGCGCATATTGGAACATCTGGTTCCCGAGTCCTCCATAAATTGATACCCTGTTCATATAAAATTGTTATGCATACCAAATTCTTGCCTTTGATTTTTTTATAAATATATGATAGTACTGTATTGGTGCAAGTAAATAACCATAAACGTTGGAAACGATGGAAGCGATCAGAATTGATTCAACTCCAAGATGAAATCTCTTTATCAGCATAATCGAAATTACAAGAAAACCGATTGAGGTTAAAATTGATGTAATAAACTGAATCTTTAATGCTCCTATTCCATTAATCACAGCAACGAATATGCTTGCAAACATTCCGGTGGAAAAAAATATATAGCATAACAAAGAGATATGAAATTTAATATCGACAGTGTTTTTCCCAAGCCAGAGATCGTAGACAGGTTTTGCAAATGCGAGCATAACAGCGCCAAGCATGATAAGTGGTATTAAAAATAAAAGGTATTTCTTCACAACTGATTTTATCCATTGTATATCGCCGGAATTATACGCGTCGGTTGCTCCGCTCCATAATGGAGACAGTAAGATCATGAAAATCATCTGAAGGGTGAAAAAATATTTATAGGCAATATTATAAGTAGTTACCTGCAATGTACTGAAATAGTGGGCAATGAGAAAGGACGTTGTTTGAAACTGTACAATACTTGAAATTTGAAGAACAAAGAACTTTAACCCAAGATTCATTATATCTTTTGCATACTCTTTTTTTGCAAGCTTTATTGATGGCTGATAGTCTTTGTACTGTGTCTTGAAGAGTATTAAGTTTGCGGCTAAGATTACCATGGTGGGTGCAATACCAATTGCTAAGCCGAGATTTATAAGCGACCCTTTAGTGAATCGGGTAAGAAGGAAAATGATAATTAATGATACCATCTGCCCTGACAGATCAAGAAAGGATGCTTTTGCAGGTTTCTGGTCTGCTATCAGCATTGTATTGATTATCCTGAAAACAAACTGGAAGCAGAAGTAAGTAAATATTATTATAACAACCCTCGATACCTCCTTTTCGAGATCAGCCGGGATATTTAAGAGAGTCTGCCAGTTAACGATCTGACTAACAATAAGCAGGACTACCCAAACTATAATGAAAATGAGACCAATATAGAAATAGGTTGTACTTACATAGATCCTGGCAAGAAGTATATCACCTTTAGCTTTAGCTTCTGCAAATTTGTTCCGTAACCCCTGGGTGAAGCCAATATCAAAGAAGGAAATCCAGGCAACCATGGAGCTTAATGTAAGCCAAATGCCATATTGCGATGGATTAACATATTTCAGAGATAACGGAACTATTAACAGGCTGATTGCAATACTAAAGCCTTTGATAAAAAATGAAGCTAATATGTTTTTTTTCGCTAAAATACTTCGTTCGTGTCCCTTAGTAAAAAAGTCATATATTTTACCGATATATCTGTTAGTGGGTCTATTCATTTATTATTTACTTATAAACAGTGTTTTTTAACTTTAAGTGATTTTGTTTTTGTCTTTTTAATTTCAAAAACGTATTGAAAATTTTACTATTGTTTAAATCCGACCATGGTTGGGAAAATTCATTCTGAGATATAAGAAGTATACTGTGAATTCGATTTATAATCAAAGGCTTTAACAGGGTTTTTATACTCCTTTATTAGCAAAAAAGTAAAAAATACTGCTATAACTACATATATCATTCTCTTATAGAACACCGGGAATACCCTGAATATCGTAAAAAGAAGCAGAAGCAAGGGGAATGCTACTGCCATATGTCTTACCCCGAAATAAATTTTAGATACAGGAATGAATACTGCATATAGAGCTAAAAGAATGAAAACCACAATAATAGTCCCATTTATAAATTTAAAAAACGGGTCATTGGATATATGCCGTTGCCTGTATAAAATATAATATGAGACTATCAACAGAAGGGCAAAGCCAACTTTTATTATCCATCTGATCTTTACAGTAAAAGGTTCTACAAAATAGCCAAGCATCAGGTTCTGAGGTCCATACAAAACACTTTTTAAGGATCCCAGGAAAGAATAACCTATCATCTCCGTCTGAGAAACTGATATTAGTTTTCCTATAATAAACAGGTTTGGAATAAAAAGCAAAACCACTACAATTAAGTAAGCGCAAAGTTTGAAAAACTCCTTAAACCCTTTAAAAAAAAGTACAGAAATGCCAATAGAAAATATCAAAAAAGAAAAGTAATATTGAGTGTATAAACCAATCAAACTAATAATTAAAAACCACCATAAATATTTTTTCCTGTTTTCTCTATAAAATCGCATGATAGTATAGATCAACAAAGCAGAGAGAAGAATAGCAAAAGCATATAAACGTATCTCAAGAGCTGCCCAGACCGTATACGGATTTAAAAGAAATACCAGTAAAAGCCACCGTGAATTTTCAATATCAAGTACAAATCGTACAATTTTATAGAAAATGAAGGCAGCCAGCCCTATACATAATGGGGACAGCAATCTGGCAAAGAATACTCCGGAATTTATTGTTCTCCATAATGCAAGCAGCAGAAAATAAAAAGGCGCCTGTCTTTCAGCAATATACGATTGGCGGATTACTTCGTGAAAGCTATTATCAGAAGTATGGAGCGAATAAAGTTCATCATCCCATATGTTTAAATAATAACATAAATACACGATGAAGTAAGCATATGCTAATATTAATAAACCAAACAGAAGATTAATTCCTTTGATTTTTTTTAGTTCATTAATTTTTTCCAACATAGATTAATCTAATTATTGTATTCCAGACTTCTCTGTCTTCTGCAGAGTGTGATTACTCATAACTCAGTTTTAAACCGGTATAAAGAAATCAGATTATTGATTTATAGTTTTACCGGTTACTCTGATGCCAGACGAAAGCCAATAATGTTAATACAGTAATCCGGGAAAAAATCATACCGGAACGCACAGCGGCAATGGCTGGCGTCACTTCCCCATCCGCCTCCTCTTCTTACTCTCCGATAACCGGTTTCAGGACCTGTCGGATTGGTCTGCGGTTTCGACGATAACAAATCAAACCAATCGCTGCACCATTCGTATACATTTCCATGCATATCATATAATCCCCAGGCATTAGGTGGAAAACTGCCAACCGGCAAAGTTTTTTTTCTGTATTGCCCTTTTTCATTGTTGAGGTATGGATAATTAGCATTGAAGTTAGCCAGTGAATCAGGCAGGTTAAAGCCTGTGTTAAATGGCGTGGTTGTTCCTGCACGGCAGGCATACTCCCATTCAGCTTCGGTTGGCAGACGGCAACCCATCCACTTAGCGAAGGCGCTGGCATCATTCCAGCTAACATATAGGACAGGATGATTATAATCTTGTTCAGATCGAAGGTTTCCTGACTCATCACATCTCCAGGTCAACCCCGATTTAAACTTATATTCTTTGCCAGTCCAGATAAGACTTTTGCAATGTCCTTCCGATACTTTCTCAGCATCAGTTAAATACCCTGTTGCATCGACAAAAGCTTTAAACTGAGAAACTGTAATTTCATACCTGCTCATCTTAAATGCGCTGAGAGTAACCTGATGCTGTGTTTCATCAACAATTCTGCCCTGTTCATCAGTTGGACTTCCCATTAAAAAGGTGCCGGCAGGTATATCTGCCCATTCGATAGCTGGTTTTTG
The DNA here is from genome assembly GCA_002319885.1 of Bacteroidales bacterium UBA1797. Lineage (GTDB taxonomy): Bacteria > Bacteroidota > Bacteroidia > Bacteroidales > VadinHA17 > LD21. Next base: position 6,078 of record DCFT01000165.1, on the reverse strand, counting down.
ACCAGAGGCGATGGTCACTAAGAATGATGTTAAAAATATCGTTAAAAAACTTCTCATAAATATTTAAGGTGTAACCATTTCCCCGACAAAGCTATTCAAGCAATCATTACATTTAAGCAAATTTCACAATTCACATGTGACGGATCTTCTCAGTAAAAAAACTAAAAAGGATATTTACTTTTTATTATCATCTTCATTTTCTACCAGTTTGTTATTTCCTTTTAAGATAGAAGTATTCAAATGGAATAATTCTTCGAAGTACCGTTTACTCTGCAGACTCAGGAAACCCAGACTCAAAATCTGAATAGACAGCATCAAAGTTATCCCCCCAACGAAGAATGCATGAGGACGTGCCTTAAACACCGCCCCGATTGCCATAGAGAATCTGTCGTCAAATACCTGGGGATCAATGTGAATAGTCGGCATTATTTGGAAAGTATTTATAAAAATCCATCCAATAATATAAAGTGCCAGTACCATAAGTATTGCTCCAATTCCCAGGAAAAAGATATATGGTCTGAATATAAATCCTGCCATAAGTCCTGAGAAAAATGTCCTTAATACCCTCATCCCGGATGTTCTTTTATTTCCGGCACTGTTTTGAAAACTCCAGTCGAGATGAGCAGGAATCTCTATAATTCTTGCTCTTAGGATCATAGCCTTATATAAGATTTCAGGGCTTATCTCATAATCCTTGGTTTTCAGATTCAGATTTTTAATGAATTCTGCTTTATAGGCTCTTGCCATTCCAGTAAAAGTGTAGTATTTCTCCTGGGCTGCAAAACGCATAAATCTGTTGACTGTCCTGCTGAGTAAAGCCCGTACAAAAGGTACTCCTGTAATTTTTCCTCCTTTCATGTACGGAGAAGCAATTACTATTTCCGCGTCAGTCATAATCTGTTTGTCAACCATCCTTTCAATATGATCCACCGAATAGCTTAAATCCATGTCGAGCACAACTATAATATCACCATGAGCATTTTTAAACCCGGTCTGAAGAGCACGTCCAAGATTCAGATTAACAGGATGATGAATAACTTTCACATTCTGGTATTTAACGGCAAGCGAATCAGCAAGGTTACCGGTATTATCCTTACTTCCATCATTAATAATGAGTATTTCCCAGGAATATTTTTCTTCCTTACTTTTCATATACTCAACAATAACTCCAATACTTTCTACAATGATTGATTCCTCATTGTATGCCGGAAGGATTAACGAAACGAAAGGTTTCTTTTTCATATTTTATATATATTTAGAGTCTATCGGTATTAATATTTCTTTTTAAAACAGATCTGAAAAATATTATTATCAAAAAAATTCAAAACACTGAATTACAGACAATTGCACTAATAAAGACATGCTTCCGCCCCGTCAGTCACAGTTCAGTAATCCTATAACTACTTACTGTAGTGACTGTTAGATAGCCTTTGACAGGATAATTATTTCAGCCTTTTTTAAACAGATAATACCAGTTTTAACAAGATCAGGAACCAGTATTAACAGGGTAAATTTACCGAGAGAAATGTTCTTTTCCAAATTACCTACTCCATTAACTGGCAAAAAGAGAGCCATTTTAAGAGCGTCTGTCCGTTAAAGTTATAATTAAGTCCATCAATCTATTTTGCTTGTATCTTAAATAGTATCATTCATCAAAATGATCAGAATTATAATAATTGGCTTGTGTAATGGACAGCTTATATTAGCGCAATATTTAGGGTAATCATGATGGAATTTTATCAAGACTGATCTTTCTGCGTTTATGGAATTGCAAAATCCTTACTATAAAGAGCTAATGATAAAAAGAGAGATTTAATTAAAAGACTATACTCAAAAATAATATCACCTGGTCTGGCCATTAACTAATGCTGAAGCATGTTGATTCATGTTTACCAGATTAAAATTTTTCTTAAGGATCTCCATAACAGTTTTGAATACCTTAATCTTCTTTTCACTTTCGACATTCATACCGGGAAAGAAAGCAAGCTCCTTTATTTTATCTCCACCGATAATATCAAGAGGGTGCAGCAGAAAACTGACAGGAGTTCTGGTCAGTTTACAAAGGAATATAGCGAAGTGTAAATATGCTTTCATCAAAACAGGTGAAACATTATTTATATATATCAGGTAACTCATATGAAATGGAATCCTGATAAATGGAACTGTAGTGATAGGAATTTCCAGAATCTTATTACCTGATTCAAGTTTAAAGTAATAAGGTTTCATCCTTCTGAATCCTTCTGAGAAAGAGCCGAAGAGGCTCTGTCGTTTTTTCTTTTCATCTTTAGAAAAATCTGATTTCCAGAAATAATACATCCTGGCAAACGGGCCGATAAAACTTGGCAGTGTTGTTGCATCGTACAGATATTGCCGATCTACAAGAGTCTCAAGGATAGTGTTGTTCCAGCTAAAACCAGGTCCTCTGAAACCGACAGTTTTTTTCCCGGTGGCTTCGAAGATTGCCTTTTCAGCCATTCCCAGTTCTTCATTCAGTTGTTCTTTGTCATATTGATTTATCCATACTTCATGATTAAAAGAATGATTTCCAAAATCATGGCCCTCATCAGAAATCTGCTTCAAGGCAATTTTATTTTGGGGCACTACTGCGTCACGACCTACAATAAAGAATGTAATCTTTATGTCGAGTTCCTTAAGTATCTCCAGAACATATGGAACAAAAATATCATAATAGGAAGGGTAATTCTTCCACTCCTCATCACCATGAGTCTTCATATAGGACCACTGATTATCAAGATCGAGTGAGACGCTTGCTAATGGTTTACTCTTCATTTTTTATAATTTTTAAAACTTTAGGGAAATAAGTATCGGCTACCTTAAGCGTTTCATTTACATTTAAGGTACCATCGGTAATAAAAGATGAATTAATCACAAATAAATTGTCAACAGAAGTTTTAAACGATGGAAGATTCGATGAATACCCCATTTCAGGCAAAGTTATAACATATTTTGCTTTTGCGACCTGACAGGAAATTATCTCATCATCTTTAAGTGAAGGGTGTATTAGTTTCAACGACGCGATAAAGCTCTCTTTTAGATCCTGATCTGATAAATTAAACATCTGATCCTCAGAATTAACGTATTTTGGAAGATAAACCAGGGAATTGCCTCCAAAAAATGAAGTTCCCACAAGAGCAGTCATTTCGATTACTCCTGTAAGAGGAATCCTCTCATCGGTGATATTGGTAACATAATAAGGTGTGAGCTTCTTATTCAGCAAAAGCGATATACAAATTACACCGAGGTACTTTATATTTTTTAATTTTTCACGCTCGATGTCAGTTAGATCGTGACAAACGGATGCTGTTACAAAAGAGGGCAGACTGGTAATTACATAATTAAAAACCATTTCCTTATTATCAACTGATTTAACTATAAGGTCGTGTTGTGGAGTCTGGCTAACTGATACAACCTTGAAATTTGTAATGGTATTAATATCTTCCGACTTAATTTTTTCTTTCATTGCAGCCAGAATACGTGCATAACCTCCGCGCACAAATCCGAAAACTTCTTTTTTTGCACCTTTCTTTCTGGCACCATAAAGTCTTTTAATTGTAGCACAGATAAATGCCGCAGAAGTGAGCTTATAATCATCACCAAGTTTTGCTTTTAATAACGGAAGCCAGATTCTGTTAAAAGTATTTTTGCCCGACCATCTTTTAAGCCATACTGTAACAGGGATGGTTTCGAGCCGTTCATAATCTTTAATGTAAGAACCTGCCAGGATTGTTAATCCAAGCCTGAACTTATCAATAAGATTTAACGCAGGAAATCTCAGAAACTCAATAACATCCGACATTGAATGATATTTATCGTTAATAAAAAATCCTGTTTTTGTTTCATTCCATTTTATTTCATTCTCCAAACCAAGCTCTTTTATCATGTTTAATGTAAAGAGATCATCTGGCAGAATTACATGATAAAATTTATCCCAGGTATAATCACCGAATTTCGAAGGACTTGCTAATCCGCCAATTTCCGGGGATCCCTCCATTAAGGAGACCTCGAATCCTTCCCTGCAGAGACGACGGGCTATATCAACACCCATAATACCGCCGCCTATTACGCCTACTGTTTTTCTATCCATATTAACCTACTTTTATTACTGCTTTAAAGTATATTGAATCATTTTTTAAATAACTCCTTCTGCCACTTAATAGTTATTTTCAGACCTTCCTCCAGTTTATAAGCAGGCTTATAACCAAGCATTGTTTTTATTTTCGTTATATCGGGTACTCTTCTGAGAACATCCTCATATTTCCCAAAATTACTATATGGAATTAATTTAATATCCGGTATTGAACCACGATCATTCATAAGATCCCATATTTTGTAAGCCAGATCTTTGATACAAACTTCCTCATCGGGATCAGAGGCAATATTAAATATGTCATTTTCAGATTTTTCTTCGTAGATACATTTCATAATGCCCTGAACAGTGTCATCGACATATGTGAAAGTTCTCGTCTGCAAACCATCTCCATGCACCTCTATGGGTTTACCTTCGAGAATATTTTGAATAAATACGGCCTGAGGACCACCCCACCATGTGGTATTCTGATTTGGACCATAGGATCCGAAAAATCTCATGATAGTATATTTCATATCAAACTCGTCATGGTTAGCAATAATTAATTGCTCTCCAATCAGTTTTGATGAGGCGTAAGCCCAGCGCTTTACCGATGTGGGACCTAATACCAGATTTGATTCTTCATTAAAGGGAACCTCAGGATTTTTTCCATAAACATCAGAAGTTGATGAAAAAACAATTTTTGATTTATCCTGAAGGCATTTATGAATTACATTCCTCAGCATAAGATAATTTTCCTCCAGGGTCCGAAGGGCAGAAGTATATCGTGGAATCTTTTGAGATGCCAGATGAACAACTATATCTGAATGAGTTTGATTGAGAAGCAATGGGTTTGCAAGATCGCCTTGTATAAAGGTAAAGTTTGGATGATTTATGAAAGGTTCAAGATTTCTTATAGTACCATAGCTCAAATTATCAATTCCAATAAGGGTATCACCCCGTTCAATAATTTTCTTTGCCAGATTTGAACCTATAAAACCGGCAACACCCGTAATAAGTATTTTCATCAATTCTATTATTTAGCGTTCAACAAATCAAGTTTAAATTAAATCTTCAAGTAGATGAAGTAAATGAAAATAATATTAACAAACAAACACAAGCAAATATTTAAACGTAATAAAGATCATTAAAGTTCAGTTCCTTCGGATATTACAGTACGTTACAATTTTATTAAAACTGACTTAATAAAATATCTGAACATTAATAATATTTTTCTCTCCAAGTTTTACAGATCAAATAATTTTTTCAAAAATAAGTCATAAATCCCACTGAAAAAATTACTTTCCAGTCTTTTATTGCATTTAATTACTATCTGATAAAGAAGCAATTATCGCGATCAAAATGTTTAATAAGAAACAAATATGATCTTAATTACAAAATCTGATTTTCGGAAATTCCTAATAGTATACAGAATAACTCCTGAAAAAATTCTAATAAATAAACTTAAGAATTTATGATAAAGGATGATTCATGTCAGGACATTACAGATCAATGAGATGAATCATCTTTCTTTAGGAATTTTATGCCAGCATCCAAAAAAGACAAAAGATATTAACATTGGCATAATAAATCGTACTTTTCATAACTAGAATAGTCGTTTTTGTCAATTTTTTCTTTATGTTTGTCAAAATTAAAACCTTTTCCTGAACTTTTTCACAAATGTAGTATAGCAAAGTCACTAAGAATGAAGAGGATACTTACTGCACTTTTTGTTGTCATAACCCTTACTGCAAATGCGACGACCTTCTATGTGTCACCAAATGGCAGTGATGCTTCAGGAAATGGGTCTTCAGGCTCTCCATGGAAAACACTCTCATATGCATGTTCAAAAGCGACATCTTCAGGAGATATTATTCATGTTAACGCCGGTACTTATGCTTTAACATCATCAGTTTCCGTACCCGTTGGTGTAAGTATTGAAGGTGAAGGTATTTCCTCAATACTGACCTCTACTGTTGCAGGCTCTGGTT
>DCFT01000013.1:2620-2860 GCA_002319885.1 Bacteroidales bacterium UBA1797 | reverse complement strand
AAGCCGTGAGCAAGAGGGCAGACACCACAAATTCTCTGAGTAAGAAAGGCTGCATCTCTTGGGTCCTGATGTTGCAGAATGCGTTCAAAACCCCTGAATATAAGGGATGATGACTGGGCATCGGTAATAACACCGTTAGCATCAACTTCAGTGGATATGCGTTGGTGGCCTTCAATTCTGGTTAAGGGATCAACTGTAACGTTTACCATTTTTTCACTCACTCTCCTTTCATTCTCCTAA
>DCFT01000013.1:2138-2350 GCA_002319885.1 Bacteroidales bacterium UBA1797 | reverse complement strand
GCATGTACACCTGCAGCAACTGCAGCAGCGCCAACTGCTACTTTAGCTACTGTACCGACATCTGCTCCAAAAAGCACTCCCTTATCTTCAGCCTCGACAAACAAAGGCCTTGAAGCATCCGGGAAATTAGGTTCCACACAGGCTATGCATGGGCCGCCTGCCTGAGTACACATGCTGACTGAGCCGTTCCACTTGCGGATTCCACAATCTGC
>DCFT01000013.1:0-1762 GCA_002319885.1 Bacteroidales bacterium UBA1797 | reverse complement strand
TCATGGACAACATGGTCTGGGGGGAAGAAGACTTTTGGTCTATTATACTGGTCCAGAACTGCAGGGAGGTCATCGGGAATTTTTATCTTTCCAAGGATAACTGCGCCGAGGGTAAGAAGCACCCAATCCGGATGGGAAGGACAACCAGGAATATTGATTACGGGCTTATCGATGCCAAGTTCTTTAAGCATGCCTTTTGTTGCATCGGTTTTTGAAAATGCTACTCCTCTATAGTCCGTATCCTTGGCAACATCGCTAGCTGCATTGGTAATTCCTCCCCAGCAGGCACAAGCCCCGACTGCAACAATTGCTGCGGCATTCTTTGCAGCCTCTCCAAGGGTTTCCTTAAAAGGCTTGTTACCGATAACCAGGTAGCGGCCTGATCCATCAGGACCGTTCGGAATTGAGCCTTCAACGACCAGGATATATTTGCCTTCTTTGAAAAGTTCTTCGAGGAGAATCTCGGAGTTAAGCTCGGAGGTGTTTACAAGCTTACCATCATTCCAGATTCCCTGCTGTGCACAAAGAGTCTCATGGAAAGCAAGATTGACATTGAGCTTGGAGAGTGCCTGTACAATGTCAGGATTGCCAGCATTTAAGACCGATTCGGAACAGCCGGTACATTCGGAGCCGTGGAGCCAAACAAGTTTTGTCTCTGCGAACTCAAGCGCGCTTACAATCTGCGAACCAAAGCTGCCGAGGAATGCACTTGCCCCGATAGCTCCTACCGCTTTCATGAACGTGCGCCTGTCCATTTTTAAGAAGTCAACACTGTCCAGTGTTTGAACTAAATTTTTCATTCCAGTACTCATCTCTACCACATCTTGGTTTTAACAAAATTACGTGCTTAAAGGAAAATATTAATTTAATGTTTACCAGAATTATATAAATGCGCATATAAATTTATCGCTAAAGATTTCAATGAGGGAATAGTATTTAAGGTTTTTTACTTATAATGAGAAATATATTAGTTGGGAGAGGAATTTTATAAAATTCAATAAAACATATAATAATCAGATAATAAATTTCAGAATTTATGAATGTACAATAATGTACAAAATAGGGGTATATTGTATTTAATCGGGGATTATGGAGTTTTTATGTTTCAAATAATTATGAAACTTAGTTATCTTTATAGCTAATGAACATCGAAAAAGTGTGAGTTAGTATCCAAATATTTAGTTGAGTTATGAAAAAGTTAAGATATAAAGTAAGAAAATTATACGAGTCCCAGAGCAAATCAGGCAATTTATTATTCATTTAATTATACTTCACAGTGTTTCTATATAGAGATTTTTAAAGGAATAACTCATTAAGAGTTAATGAGGAGACCCGTTGCCTGTACTGAAATTAGTTCAAAATAATGAATGAGTCTCAACGGTTCTATATATCTTAGAAGCTGGTCAATTAAACTTCTGATAGAACAGATTTTGAACAGTTTTGAAGCTCTTTATAGCCAAATTGTGAATCCAAACAAAAAAACATTTTTAAATTATGCAGGGCAAGTGAAAAACCACAAAAGTTATAAAATAGAACTATAAAATTGCGGAAAAGAATTTTTTATCGGATTAATTTCAAGTTGCGAATCCGGTTTTTTTAATGGACCTGCATTTCTTATTCGCGGCAAGTAAAGAACGAAAACATGTATATAATAAAATAAAAATTGAACATTACAAATAAATAGCGGATGGAAAATATAATAATATAGAAAGCAAGTTATAATATAAATTAAGATTAAAACTACAAAAGATTAAAACTACAA
>DCFT01000120.1 GCA_002319885.1 Bacteroidales bacterium UBA1797 | reverse complement strand
AATGGTTGAATGGAGAGCCTGATAAGATATTGACGGATTTCGATATGGGCTCTTTCAAATAATAAGTCGATTCTATCCTTCCACCTAATTCACTTAATGAGATCCACACGCGCAAAAATGCCATCGACCTGAAGTAACTGACCAGTTTCAAAATTGCTAAACCCATTAATTAGGTTATATAATTTATAACCCAACCCTTCCATATACTGGATCATGTCTGCGAGTAATAATTCTCCGCGATAAAGCGGAATCAATGCCATTTCGAGTTGAATTAATTTAATTCGTTGTAAGGATTCAGACGCGCCATCCAAAACATTCTTTTCGTATCCCTGAACATCCATCTTCACAAAAACATTGCAGGAATCAATAGACAATTCTTTCCAAACAGTATCCAATCTGTTTATGTTTATTTTCTCCTTACTAACGAACACAGAATCAGGTTCTTGCTTAAGATGTTCAGGAAGCATTTCCAACAGAGAACTACTTACTCTGTTTTTTGAAACATTTATTTCTAATTGTTCATTTCTATTTCCAAGCGCCAGGTTGAAAACCTTCCATTTATTATCTCCAACTGAATTTTCTGATAATATCTTAAATACATCGGATAGCGGTTCGAAAGAACTAATTATTCCATTAAAACCTAATTTCCTCATACTCTGGGCATATTGCCCTTCGTTGGCTCCGATGTCTATGATGTGATCAATATTAAATCTCTCCAGTATTTTTCTATAAGTGACTGAGTTCTTATCTGACTGTCCGGGTTTAGTAATCTCATATCCTCTTTTCTTAATCTGCCTCACTATAAAGTTCATAAACATGATTACAGGTTTCTCTTTTCAATTATAAAAAAAACATGATCTTTCCAACTTGTAACCATAAAGGGCTCTTTCATCCGTACCAAGCTTTTGATGGAAAATATCTTATACGGACTGTTAGGGCTAAAAAACCTCCAAGCTATAAGCCAGGATATTTGGTATACACGTATTCGGAAATTAGAATAGAAATGATGCATCGGAGTAATTGACACTTTTACATTTTTATGATTTCTCGCGTACCACTTAATAAATTTATTATTTAAAAATATTAAATGCTGAGCGGGCTTGTAATACCAATAAAATGATCCGCTTAAGTATGCCGGCAAACAATCCGTCCGGCCAGTAAAAATGTATAATTTCCCTTTGGGTTTTAATGCCTTAACCAATTGTATAATAAACGGTATAGGATCATTTAAATGTTCAAATACATCAACTAAAGTAATTATATCATATTTATTCTCGCCTAACACATCGCTGTCTACTTTTTCGGCTATTATTTCTATCCCCGCCAATGTTGCAATCTTTGCCGCTTCCTTATTTATTTCAACTCCATAGCAATTCAACCTTTCTGTTTCATCTTTCAGCAGTCTACCAGTATTGCAACCTACATCCAATACGCAGGATCTCTCAGGCAAATTCTTTAATATTTCCTTTAAATATTTTTCATGCGGATAAACCTGCTGATAGTTCCATTCATTATCACCTAATGAGTTATAAAATCTATTTAATTCATTATCGTTTGGTATATAATCTTTAAAATACAGACTGCAATTTTTGCATTTTAGAATTTTATAGTCAGGAGGTAATATATCATGAGTTGTATCCTGGAATACTTTATTCGAGTCCAGATATTCGGCTGACTTGGCTTTACAGGCAGGGCAAGTATTCATAGGATTAAAATAACTTATTTACTTTTAATCCAAACTTTAACAAACCTCTTAAAATTCTATCAGATAACTTATATTTTCCACTTCCCTTATTGTCCAAAAATATCTTCATTTTTAATAATAAAAGCTCATTTAATGAAAAACGGATTTTATTCCTCAATCTGATCTGTTTCAAAACCTCAGGAAGCATTATATTATTTAGGTGAATTTTATCAAAATAGTATTTTTCATTAGTTGACCAATCAGGTGCAATTATTTTCTCGAATACACCATAAAATTGAAAATCATATTTTACCTGATTTTCAATTAATTTATTATTAAACTTAGCAGTTATTTTGTTTCTCTCAACAAAGTTTCCAAAATACGGGTATTCATAAGAAACATTTTCAAGACCCATTGCTGTAGGAATAGCATTCCAAACACAAACAATGAATCCCATTGACCTTAACTGATGTATTACTTTAATATATCTTTCAATACATTCATTTAAAATTATGTCAAGTTCTTTGTTTTGTAACGCCGCTTGTTTTAATAGATGTGCCCTACAGTCAATTTCACCAAATGATAATAAAAGAATGCTATTTTTGGAATCAATCTTTTCAACTATCTCAAATAATTTCTGATTGCTTTTTGAATTTGAATTCTTCTCACACAAATTATATGCAAGCGGTGCGCCTATTCTATATGTCAGAATATTAGATATTACACTATATCCAATAGTCGGATATTCAGGTTGAATCTTATTGTCTCCAGTAAAAAAACTCGTATGACTATCCCCAATACAGTGTATTACTTTTCGAGAGACCATATTGAATCATTTACCAAAGTTGCTCCTAACCTTTTTCTATAAATTCGATTGTCGTCATAAATTCCTTCGACTTCAAATCCCTCACAATATTCAATCCAATCCAGGAAGTTTCTTCGCTTATCAAAACAGCCCACTGATATTAAGTATTTACCTGGAATTAGTGTATTAGTCATTTTTAAGTTTACACGCCCATATTGTTGTCGAATTTTCAATAGAGTAAATGAATCTTCCTGAAACGTTCCCTGAATGCAGTTCCCTTCATTGTTATAAATCAATAAAAAAAATTCCGCATCATCTCTAAAATTATATGCATCAAAATCAATTTGAAAATTGATTTCAGAGAGCATTTTTACCATTGCCCCCTTTGTTTCATTGATATTAACATTTGTTATCTTAAAAATTTCCCCTCCCTCCCGATGTACGTATTCAACATTTCGAAATTCACTAGAAGAATTGAGATATTTTGGCACTATCAAATCAAGACTGCCAATTTCTGACACGAGGCCATTGACGAGTAGGATACCATTATTGCATAATGTTTTAATCACTCCCATATTATGACTTACGAATATTACAGTTCTTCCCTCATTTTTGCTAACATCTTCCATCTTGCCGATGCACTTCTTTTGAAACTCCATATCACCTACCGCAAGAACTTCATCCACAATCAATATTTCGGGCTCAAGATGTGCTGCCACGGCAAAGGCCAGCCGTACATACATACCGCTACTATACCTTTTGACTGGTGTATCTAAGAATTTTTCTATATCAGCAAAGGCAACAATCTCATCAAATTTTCGCCTGATTTCAGTTCTGCTCATACCTAATATCGCTCCGTTGAGAAATATATTTTCTCTTCCCGTAAGTTCAGGATGAAATCCGGTACCAACTTCAAGTAAGCTGGCAACACGCCCTTTGATCTTAATTTTGCCAGAGCTGGGTTCCGTTATGCGACTAAGTATTTTAAGCAGTGTAGATTTTCCAGCTCCATTTCGGCCAATGATACCCAGGCGATCTCCCTGCTCAATGCGAAAACTAACGTCTTTAAGTGCAAAAAAAATTTCTTTAGAGGCATGTTGTTTCCTCCTGGTTTCCCTGTTCGAAAATGAAAAAAAATCTTTTGCTCTTTTTGATATTTCGTCCCTCAGC
>DCFT01000162.1:5273-21553 GCA_002319885.1 Bacteroidales bacterium UBA1797 | reverse complement strand
TCATTTACATGTATTTAGATTACGGGAGGAAAAAATTTAATGGTTACTATCTAAAGTGGAATAACAACCCAAATTAAGAATAGTTAATTTAATATGAATCTTTTGAAAAAATAATTTTCAGGCTGGAGATCCAAGCAGAGATTGACCCAATCCTACAGTTTCTTCAAAAACTTTAACAAAACTCATAAAAAAAGTTGAATAATCAGTCGTGTCAAAATAACTGGCAGTTTCGTCAGAAGTTGCAGGAATATCTTTGAATTTTATATCATCTATAAACTTTTCATTTTTTGTTCCGCTAAAATCTATACGCACACCATTTATGCGGTTATAGAAATGCCAGCCATTTTTATTTGGAGTTTTCAGAATTTCTCCACCAAAAACATCCCGAATCAACATTGATATTACACTGTCAAGATCTTTCTCAGGACTTATACGGCTCGTGCCGTTTGCTAATTCCAGAACCAAAGTCTTTTTCAGAACCACTTTAATAACCTTTCTGCTTAACATTTTTAATATTTATTTATAATATTTTAATCAACCAATTATAACTATTTTGATCCCAATTTCAATAATTAAATAAATTATGTATTGTAAAATTAAATCATAACAGACTGATTTGTATTACACAACTTTTAAGAAAAGTTACATTATTTACATATTCTTTGGAACTATATTAATCGGGCTCTTTAATTTCCATAAGTTAAAAAATTAAGAGGCAGTATTAAAAAATTGTTCAAAGCATTTCTCATACTTTAAAAAACTAAATAAAAACCTGGTTTGATTACTAAAGACTTATATTCATTATATACGCAAACTAAAAAGTAGTATATTTGTTTAACAGATTACTGAAACTAAAGATAATAAAATTGAAACTTTACATCAAAAATATGGTTTGCCTCCGGTGTAAGATGGTTGTAAAATCGGAACTGGAAAAACTTGGATTGCATTTTACTACTGTTGAATTAGGTGAGGCTGAAATAACTGACAAGATATCAAATGATCAAGTGGATAAGCTGAAAAATGCCCTCAAACTGACAGGGCTTGAACTGATGGACGACAGTAAAAAAATACTGGTTGAAAAAATAAAAACCATTATTATTGAACTGATACATTTTAATGATGAACAGATAAAAATAAACTTATCAGATTACCTGAGCGAAAAACTAAATCACAATTACACATACCTTTCCAATCATTTTTCAGAAGTCAATGGATCTACAATTGAGCAATTTTACCTTGCTAATAAAATAGAGAAGGTGAAAGAACTCCTTGTTTATGATGAGCTCAATCTTACCGAGATTGCCTGGAAACTTCATTACAGCAGCGTAGCCCATCTTTCAAACCAGTTTAAGAAAATGACAGGTCTGACACCATCTCATTTTAAAAACCTCAGGCACAAAAGACGGGGTTCCCTGGGGAGTCTTTAAAAAATCTTATTTCTTTTATATTTCTTCAGCAATCCTTTCAGTTATGGAACGGTTCTATAATGCATTTTTCAAAGCTGAATACATAAGATATGTAATTTTTTGTAAAAGGTCAAACCGGGAGTGCTGCACTATAATATCTCTATGCATTAAAAAGCGTTAAAACCAAAGTGACTCTTTCTTTAATGAGATGCATATCTGTCGTCACAATCCGCAAGCGTGAATTATGTAACTCTTTCCGAAAGTTATGTAACACTCACGAAAAGCCAAAACCTTAATTTTGTTATGATTAAGTAGAACTTTTTTTAGGAAAAGGACTGCGACTAAATAATAAGAATTTGAAAATTCACTAAAAACACCATGAGATCAGTCATTAAAATTTCATTAGTCTTGTGCCTGGTATTTAATACTTCATCGATTTTTACTAAACAGGCATCAGCTCAGCAATCTAACATAAGTTTTCAGGTTTTTTATGATCAGTTAAGCCCATACGGTGAATGGGTTAACTATCCTCAATGGGGGTTTGTATGGATTCCTGATGCCGGTCCCGATTTTGTACCCTATTCGACTGAGGGTCATTGGATCCTGACTGATGATGGTTGGACATGGATATCGGATTATAGTTGGGGATGGGCTCCATTTCATTACGGACGCTGGGATTATGATCAATATTATGGTTGGTTCTGGGTACCAGGTAATGAATGGGGTCCGGCATGGGTAACGTGGAGAACAGCAGCCGGCTATTACGGATGGGCCCCAATGGCACCCGGCATCAGCATCTCAGCTACTTTTGGCAGAGCATATGATATCCACAATGATCACTGGATATTCGTAAGAGACAGGGATATTGACAGAACTGATATTAATCATTATTATATAAGCCAGACTGATCAGTACCGTGTTGTCAGACATTCATCAGTGATGAATAATACTTATTTTGACAGCAATAGACATACGACATATGTAACAGGCCCTGCCAGGTCAGAAATTCAAAAAGCAACCGGAAGAAAATTCAATCCTGTGGCTATTGGGGAATACAATAAACCGGGACAAGTACTAACTAATAATCATTTCCAGATATACAGACCTGAAGTGGTGAAAAACAGCAACAGGGAAAAGCAACCTGCTCCGTCAAGAATAACCAACCTTAAGGATATGACACAGGCCTCAGAAAGGAAAATGACAAATCAATCCGGAAACTCAAATCCCAATCAATATTCCAAAGATGTCAGGCACACAAATACTTCTGTTACTCAAAAGAAATTGAATGATTCAAAACCAATACAATCTCAGAACTCAAATCCACAGAGAGATATCAGTACAGTCAGGCAACCTGTAAATGTAAAATCACAGCATATAAACACCAATCAGAATCTTAAAATGGACCAGCAACCAAATAATGCAAAAACAGAAAAAATATATCCACCTCAAAACATTAAAAGAGAATCCCATCCAAATAATATAAAAACTCAAGATGCAAACCATTCCAATGTCAGAAATGAACTCCAACCAAATAATGCAAAGGCTGTAAATACGAATAAGGCTCAGAAAACAGGAAGGCGACAGAATTTATCAAAAACCATACAAAACAATAAAAAAGATCCACAAAAAAAATCAAATTCAGAAAAAGGAATTAAATAGAATGATAAATATCAATAAAATAGACTTTTACCTCACTAAAAATCAAGTACCATGAATATTAATGTAACAGGGTATTGGGAAAAGAAAAAAGGAAAACTCAAGGAAAAATTTCCTGCCATAACTGACGAAGACTTACTATATCCCGAAGGGAAAGAAAAAGAGATGATCGAAATGCTTGGAAATAAACTGTGTAAATCAAAATTGGAGCTTCTAAGCATCATTATATCAATTTAAAACTAAATCAACGATTGAAAATGAAAAATACTACTGAATTAAAAGGAACCTGGAATGAGCAAAAAGGCAAACTAAAACAGAGATTTGCTGTCTTAACCGACAATGACCTTATGTTTAAAGAAGGCAGGAAAGACGAAATGTATGGAAAACTTCAAAAAAAATTAGGAAAAACAAAAGAAGAGCTGCAAAAAATTATTGCAGCTCTTTAATAATAGATTTTGTTCTGCAAGTCATCGTTTACAGCCAATCGTCAAGCAATGACTTTTTAAATTTTGAACATTCCCCATCATGATACATGCCTGTTTTTTCATGATAGTAAGATATCTTAATCTGCAAAACCCGACTAATTCAAATATTTTGGCGGGACAAATTTTCAGGATACATTAAAGCTGGCTATAGAGTGCGAAATCAAATTCTTCAATGAAAAAAATTAATCCTGTTATAAAGGCAAAAAACATTGCTAAGGAGCACTCCATAAGACTCAGCGAAAAAGCTATTGCAAAAACGGTTGATGCGCACAAATTACTCACAGATGTCGCCGATTTCTTTTTATTCTTTTTCCGTACAGTAAAGGAAACTTTTTCAAGTGATTTTGAATTTAAAGAATTCCTGCGTCAATCCTTTTTAATCGGCTATAAATCAGTACCACTAATTACAGTCACCGGTTTCATTATGGGTCTGGTGCTTACAATTCAGGCACGCCCATCCCTGGTTCATTTCGGAGCCGTATCCTTGCTGCCGGGAATGGTGTCAGTCTCACTTATAAGAGAAATGGGGCCGGTTATCACTGCATTGATTTGTGCAGGGAAAATTGGCTCCGGAATGGGTGCTGAATTAGGATCAATGAGGGTGACTGAACAGATTGATGCGATGGAAGTATCGTCCACCAACCCTATGAAGTTTTTGGTTGTTACCAGAGTTTTGGCTGCCACCCTGATGATCCCCTTACTGATATTATATGCAGACACTCTCGGTATCGCAGGAAGCTGGCTTGGAGTAAATATTAAGGGAGATGTGTCTTTTGTTCTGTTCTGTTCCCAGGCTTTCAGCCACCTTGAGTTTATTGATTTTTTGCCTGCTGTAATAAAATCTTTCTTTTTTGGCGCCGTGATCGGACTCATAGGATGCTACAAAGGATATACAGCCGGTCGTGGAACGGAAAGTGTAGGAATAGCTGCTAATTCTGCAGTTGTCATATCCTCACTGCTTGTTATAATTGTCGACCTTATTGCAGTACAAGTTACTGATTTACTATAATTTGAAAATATTGAATATAAAATATTATGGACTATGTATCGTCAAATTTTCAAGGAAAATCGGAAAACTATGAACAAGTTATCGAAATATCAAACCTCAGGAAAGGATTTGGTGCACAGGAAGTATTAAAAGATGTATCGCTTCAACTTTTTAAAGGCGAAAACCTTGCAATACTAGGGAAATCAGGCTCCGGAAAATCCGTGCTGATAAAGTGCATAGTCGGACTATTTGATCCTGATTACGGAACAATAAAAGTATTTGGAGAAGATATAAGCAATCTAAACGGTGAAAAATTAGGAGAATTACGAAAGAAGATCGGTTTTCTTTTTCAGAGTGGCGCATTATATGACTCAATGACTGTAAGACAAAACCTGGAATTTCCACTTAAGAGAATAAAAAAGAATCTCACTAAAAAGGAGATGAATGAAAAAGTAAATGAAGCATTAGAGAATGTCGGATTGGCTGATGCAATTGACAAGATGCCATCTCAGCTCTCAGGAGGAATGCGTAAGCGAATCAGCCTGGCCCGTACTATTGTTATTGATCCGATGATCATTTTATACGATGAACCTACAACCGGACTTGATCCTGCAACCTCCGATGAAATAAGTTCACTCATCAATGATGTTCAGAAAAAATATAAAACTTCTTCCCTCATTATCACACACGATATAGAATGCGCCCGCAACACTGCAAAACGAATAATTATGCTTTATAACGGGGAAGTTTATAAAGAAGGTGAATTGAGAGATTTTGAAAAGTCTGATGATACCCTTATCAGATCATTCTTTAAATAATATTAAAAAGTACCAGGTTTAAAAGCAAAAAAAATGGAAAATCATACAATTAAGTTCAAAGTACGTTTAGGCTTGTTTATAGCAGGTGGACTATTGATTTTTATAGTAGCTGTTTTTATAATAGGCAGGCAGAAGAATCTTTTTGTTCCAGTATTTAAGCTTACAACTACTTTCTATAACGTAAGCGGGTTACAGGTAGGGAATAATATACGCTTTTCAGGTATCAATGTCGGTACAGTCGACAACATTAAAATAATTAATGATTCAACCGTTCAGGTTGATATGTTGATTCAACAAAGCGTACAGAAGTTTATTAAAGCAGACTGTGAAGCCGCTATAGGTTCAGCAGGACTTATAGGTGATAGAATATTAATCATAACCCAGGGCAGTGCAGATGCTGTGTTGGCAAAAGACGGCCAGCAAATATCATCAAAAGAACCGGTTGAACCGGATGCCATAATGGCTAGTCTTCAGGTAACTGCTAATAATGCCGTAATTATTTCTGATCAGCTGGCAGGAATTATGACTCAAATCAATAGCGGACACGGAACACTTGGAAGATTTATTAAGGATTCAACTATTGCTTCAAATATTAATCAGACAATAGTGAATCTTAAGAAAAGCAGCAAAGGACTGGACGAAAATATGAATGCTGCTAAAGATAATTTCCTTTTAAGAGGCTATTACAGGAGAAAAGAAAAAGCAGCTGAAAAAATCAAGTCGGATTCTTTAGAAAAAAAGGCAGAGGAACAAAAAAACAAATGATAAACAGAAAAATAATTCCATGGTAAATGATTTAAAAGTGGCAAATTCAAATGTGGTCAAAAAAAATAATCATACTACTTTCTGTCTTAGTTTTAATCAACCATTTTACTTTTGGTCAGGAAACTGCAGTCAAAAAAGATTCTACCCAACTTTATAAGGATATTGAAACCTATTCAAAACGAAACAAGTTTAATACTTTTTTGTACCGGTTGATTTTCAAACCGATCTCCATAATTTCAAAAAGAGAAGTCAAAAAAAAAGTTTATAAAAAACTGATCCAGAAACCATACATTACTTTTCAGGGTAAAATAATACGAAAGATAAACATTGTTACCCTTGATCCTTTCGGATTTTCAGCGAGTGATACAACTATGCCTATACAGACCAGATTAACCAGGTTTGGAAATGGTACGCATATTAAAACACAGGCTATAACGATCCGAAATCTTTTACTTATCCGTGAAAATGAACCATTTAACTCATTTTTTGTCAAAGAGTCGGAGCGTTTGATACGAATCCAGAAATTTGTGCATGATGTTTCTTTTTATGTTGATTCACCCAAAGCAAAATCCGATTCTGTAGATATTTTTATCCGTGAACTGGATAACTGGAGTATCACCGGGGAAGCAGTCTTTTCAAGTTCACAGGCGAAGATTGGCCTGACAGACAATAACTTTTTAGGATTGGGTCACGAGTTTCAGGATGTTTTTGCAAGAAACATCAGTACCGGTATCAGTGCCTTCAGGACAAATTATTTCATTCCGAATATTAAGACCACCTATATCAACTCAAATTTGCATTACGAAATCGACGGATACGGAAATATAAGAAGAAGCCTTGCTATTGTGCGGCCATTTTATTCTCCTTATGCAAAATGGGCAGGGGGCATTTCATTTGCAACCCGGGTAAAAAGAGATTCACTTAAACCTGTTAATTCGTTATATATTCCTCTGAATCTGAAATTTAAAACACAGGATTTTTGGGCAGCCAAGGCATTCCATATTTTCAAAGGTTCCACAGAGGAAGACTTTTCAACCAATTTAATTTTATCTGTTCGTTATCTGCGTATACGATACCTTCAAAAACCAACAGATATCAATGATTCGTTGAAAATATATTCAAACCAGGATTTCTATATGGCCGGAATAGGAATTTCTACGCGTAAATATGTTCAGGACAGATTTCTGTTTAAGTATGGCACTATAGAAGATGTTCCGGTCGGACAGGTTTTTGAATTGACGGGAGGCTGCCAGTTAAGAGACAATTCCTGGCGACCATATCTGGGCTTACGATTTTCATTTGGAGACTATTATCAATGGGGATACTTGAGCACCAACTTTGAATACGGAACTTTCATTCGAGCATCACATAAAGAACAGGGAGCTATATCTTTTGGCGTTAATTATTTCACGGGATTATTTGAAATCGGAAAATGGAAATTCAGGCAATTTGTAAAACCACAGGTTATTATAGGCATAAACAGGTTCTCTTATGATACTTTAACTCTCAATGATGATCATGGTATTGGTATTGTTGGATTTAACAGCAAAATTCTGTCTGGTACAAACCGGCTCCTTTTGTCATTACAAACTCAATCGTATGCTCCCTGGAATTTTTTCGGATTCCATTTTGGACCATTTGTCGCTTGCTCTATTGGTATTCTTGGTGATGCAATTTCAGGATTTAAAAATCGTAAATTATATTCACAAATTGGGTTTGGCTTCTTAATAAAAAATGAAAATCTGATTTTTGGCACATTTCAATTATCCATCTCTTTTTATCCTGTGATCCCGGGCAGTGGCCAGAATATTTTTAAAATGAATTCCTTCAGCACAAATGATTTTGGATTCAGAGATTTTCAGATTGGAGAACCTGCGCCTGTGTTATACCATTAATATCTTAAATTATACAAACTTACACTATTGTCTTTCCCACTTATGACGTTGTGCCGTTATGCCATAAATCTGTAAATGTTGAAACTCTTTTAAGGAATTATGTAACACATTCTGAGAATATTCAGCTCAACTTTGTATTTGGAGAAATATGCTCTCTAACTGAGTGAGTAAATTTATTAACAATATTAATACAATATGAAAGCCACAAAATTGAACCACCTAAAGAAAAATATACTGCGCGGTATTTTAGCAACGATCATTATTTTTTCATTTTTCTCATGCGCAACGAGTGTTAGTTTTTTGAATTCAGCAGTTGTCCCCGCAGCTACAGGTTCAGTTAAAATAAAAACGGACAATAATAACAATTACAATATTAAGATATCTATTTCAGGTCTGGCTGAATCCTCAAGACTACAACCATCAAGACTTACTTATATAGTCTGGATGATGACTGACCGCGACATGACAAAAAATATAGGCCAGTTAATTAGTTCAAAGGGTTTTATGTCAAAACAACTTAAAGGATCTTTCAGTACAGTATCTGCATTTAAACCTGTTAAAATATTTATTACAGCTGAAGATGATGCAGGAACTCAATTTCCAGGGCCAGAAATTGTATTATCAACTGACAAATTTATGTTATAATATTAAGATATTAGATCTAGTCGCAATTTTTAAGAAATAATGCAATTATGATTTGGATCAGCTTGCAAATGAGCTGAAGGCTATCAAAATATTATAGTAAGTTTCCAGGTTAGTTTAGGTTAAGTTTGTAAAAGGCTGGTTATTTAATCAGCCTTTTATGTATTATCTAAGAAATTCGAACCAGCAATTTGTTCGCTCCATTACCCGGTTACCGCATTTTTTTGATTATTGACATTATACTTGTCACTATGCCAGGTATCAACACCTGCTATCACTCCTGCCATAAACAGAATTAATAAAATGTTCATACACATTTTTGAAAATTTAATCAGCAAGCAGAGAATAGTAACGAGACGATTGAGATGAACATGGATTAATTATTAATATATCCAGGTTTTTGAGAGTGGAAATATGTAAGCCCGTTGAATTCGGTCATGTCTCTTATTATAAAGCCATTTTCTTTCAAAAGTAACCTGACACTGTCTTCAGTCAAATAACTATTTACTTTTGAATCCATAAACCCATATAACATATTAATAAATGGAAATCTTGAGACTATACCATTTTGTATGTCATCAGACCTCTTCCCATTAATCTTGAGGGATGAACTTTTTCGTAATGAATACATACTAACCCTGGAGTTATTTACGAAGCACCCTAAAAAATTGCATTTTAGAGGCATTATTTGGAGGTGTGATTTAAGGAAACTCCTGATTTGCGCTATTTTATTAAGTTCTTTCAGATTAATGAAAGTTCTTGTTTTATTTATCTCTGCTGTATCATAAAAATAATGATGTTTTGAAGAGAGAACAATGAGGTGAGGATCTGTCGCGAGTCCAATCCTATTAACATAATTATAGAAATCTTTCCCGCCTTCAGTAATCAAAATATCAATTGCTTCCTTAGCAATTTCTGAATCAATGAAACTAACCGGAAAGGATAAATTTGC
Organism: Bacteroidales bacterium UBA1797; assembly: GCA_002319885.1. Taxonomy (GTDB): domain Bacteria; phylum Bacteroidota; class Bacteroidia; order Bacteroidales; family VadinHA17; genus LD21. The sequence continues at coordinate 11,946 of DCFT01000162.1, read as the reverse complement.
TTTTGTCCTGGTCACTCTGGATAACTGGATGTCTGAAATATTTTCCAAAATTCTGTTTTATAAGTAAAGGTGTATAATTCAAAGAGTATTGATTTAAGCTTATAATGACTGATTTAATTAAGTCATATGTTAATGTTTTTTCAATTAAATGATGAACCATCAAATACCGATACAAAGATCATCACTTTAATATTTTGAATGTTACACTCTGCTCTGATTAAGTTACATATTTCACATACTGACAGGAATTCATTATTTGCCATGCACTCAGGGAAATATGTGAAAAATGTAACTCTTTCTAATAGTTATGTAATGCTTACAGGTCATAAGCTGTTTACCTTTGAACAAACTAATAAATTAAAACTATGCCATTATTAACTATTTTAGTCGTATTAATTGTTGCAGGTGTACTACTATGGCTTGTCAATAATTATATCCCTATGGACCATAAGATAAAAAACATACTCAACGCAGTGGTTGTGGTGGTGGTTGTAGTATGGCTTCTAAAAGTTTTTGGGGTTTTCGTTTATCTAAAGGATATACGTCTTTAAAGATGTATGATTGGTCAAAGGCGCTTGTTCTTTTCGAACTGCTCAAAAAACTCAATTCTGATAATTAAGGGTACATTATTATGTTCCCTCATTAATCATTATCTATAATATATGGAGGAAAAATTGAATACTGTTCCTATTAATGTGATGCGATCCGGAAAAGTGAAAAAACTCCTGAATCGATATTAAGGGGAAAACTAAAAGCATCTGAAATTCGGTATCGCCGTCTTTTTGAATCTGTAAAAGACGGGATACTAATACTTAATGCGAAATCCGGCAAAATTCTCGATGCAAACCCATTTCTGATTAATCTGTTAGGTTTCACAATAGAGGAATTAATTGAAAAGGAGCTCTGGGAAATAGGATTATTCAGGAATATTGCTGATAATAAAGAAAAATTTCAGGAATTACAGAAGCAGGAATATATCCGCTACGAGAATTTGCCTCTTGAGACCGTCGACGGGCGAAAAATAAATGTTGAATTCATACGCAACGTGTATCTGGAAAAAAATAAAAAAAATATTCAGTGCAATATCCGCAATATTACTGAACGCAAAAAAAAAAAGAAAAAGCGCTGACTGATTCAGAACTTCGCCGGCGTGCTCTTTTGAAGACTATCCCTGACCTTATCTGGTTAAAAGACATCGATGGCAGATATCTTTAGTGCAACACTATGTTTGAGCGGTTTTTTGGTGCCAGGGAAGCAGAAATTATCGGGAAAACCGACAATAAAAAAGTATATGCGGTCCTGACAAACCTTGTTAAAAATGCAATCAAGTTTACTTATGACGGTTCAATAGAATTCGGCAACGAGAAAAAAGGGGAATATCTTGAATTTTTTTAAAAGATACAGGAGAGGGAATTCCTAAGAACCAAAAGGAACTAATTTTTGAGACATTCAGACAAGGAAGTGAATCGTATAACCAAGGTTATGAAGGTAATGGTTTGGGTTTATCCATTTCTAAACCCTACGCAGAAATGCTTGGTGGCAGGATGTGGCTGGAAAGCGAAGAAGGGAAAGGCTCAATATTTTATTTTACCATTCCTTACAATGCTGTATCGGAAGAAGAAACAGAAAAAGCAAATGTTGCTTCCGATAAAGAAGTCGGACTAAAAAGGCTGAAAATATTGATTGTAGAGGATGATGAAATTTCATATTCACTTCTCTCAAGAATGCTACAGAAAATCAGTCATGAAGTTTTACACGCAATAACTGGAGTTCAAGCCATTGAGGCTTGTCGTAATAATCCTGACCTAGATTTGATATTGATGGACATTAGGATGCCCCTGATGGATGGAACTGAAGCCGCACGTCGAATCCGTCAATTTAACAAAGACGTAATTATCATTGCACAAACAGCATATGCATTTACTGGTGACAGTGAAAAGGCTATTGAATCCGATTGTAATGAATATATTTCGAAACCTATAAATCTCTCAGTATTGAACAATCTGATAAAAAAACTATTTACTTAGATAAGAAAATATAAATTATCAGGATTAGAAAATAATGGACCCTATCTCAAAACCATTCTGGAGCCTTTCCGTCACAGAATTACTAGGTAATTTTAATTCAACGGTAACCGGACTTACATCCGAAGATGCAAAGAAACGCCTCATTCAGTTTGGAGCAAATCGTCTGAAACCTCAGAAACGATCCAATGCTTTTACACTGCTTATCGGACAGTTTAAAAGTCCGATCATTCTGATTCTCTTATTCGCAACCGGGTTGTCTGTTTTTCTTCACGATCCTGCCGATGCATTAATTATCCTTTTAATAGTACTGGTAAGTGGTTTACTTGGATTCTGGCAAGAGCATAGTGCATCCGATGCGGTTGCGAAATTACTTGCGATCGTACAGATAAAAACATCCGTATTACGCGATGGCAGTCAACAGGAAAGTAATATCGAAGATGTTGTACCGGGAGATATCGTTGTCATGAGTGCAGGTGATATAGTTCCGGGAGACTGCAGGTTACTTGAATCGAAGGACCTTTTTGTCGATGAAGCCATGCTTACCGGGGAAACATTCCCGGTTGAAAAGGTTGTTTCTGCGCTGGCTGCAAATACTGCCCTTGCAAAACGGACTAATTCTGTATGGATGGGAACCCATGTTGTAAGCGGAAGTGCTAAGGCATTGGTTGCTCTGACAGGAAAAAACACCGAGTTTGGCAAGGTCTCGGAACGGCTTAAACTTAAACCCTCGGAAACCGAATTTGAACGTGGCATACGGAGATTTGGCTTTTTTCTTGGAGAAGTTACTATTTTATTGGTAGTTATCATATTTGCAATAAACGTATTTCTTCACCGGCCCGTTCTTGAATCGTTTCTTTTTTCACTCGCTCTTGCAGTCGGATTAACTCCGCAATTATTACCAGCTATAATCAGTATAAATCTTGCGCATGGTGCAAAAAAAATGGCTGAAAAAAAAGTAATCGTGAAACGGCTTGCTTCCATAGAAAACTTTGGCAGTATGAATGTCATTTGTTCTGATAAAACCGGTACCCTTACCGAGGGGACCGTTCAGGTTGAATCGGCACTGGATGTTAACGGAGAGGCTAACGATAAGGTATTTCTGTTTGCTTATCTTAATGCTTTTTACGAAACAGGCTTTACTAACCCCATTGACCAGGCAATTATTAATTATCGCAAGATCGATCTGTTGGGATACAGTAAACTGGATGAAATTCCATATGATTTTATTAGAAAACGTCTTAGTATTGCTTTCTCACAAGGCAATACACATTTAATCGCTACAAAAGGCGCACTGGATAATATCCTTGAGGTATGTTCATCAGTGGAAGCAAGAGAGGGAAACATAACCGACATCGCATCCATGAAGGATAAGATTCAGAAACACTTTGAAGACTTCAGCAATAAGGGTTTTCGCACAATAGGCATTGCATATAAGAATATAAATTCCGAAACACTCGTTAATAAAAGCGATGAGAAGGATATGACATTTCTTGGTTTTCTTACGCTCTTTGATCCGCCAAAATCAAATATAATCGATACGATCGCAAAGCTGAAGAATCTTGGTGTATCGCTTAAAATCATTACCGGTGACAATCATCTTGTTGCGGCCAGCATCAGCAAAAAAATGGGTCTGTCGGTTAATAAAATAATCAGCGGTCCTGAGCTTCGTCAGATGAGCGATGCCGCATTGCTCAGAAGCGTTGGTTCAGTCGATGTTTTTGCCGAGATAGAGCCCAACCAGAAAGAACGGATCATCATCGCTATGAGAAAAGCCGGAGACGTTGTAGGATATATGGGAGATGGCATCAATGACGCTTCAGCTCTTCATGCAGCTGATGTTGGGATTTCAGTTGATACTGCTGCAGATGTTGCCAAAGACGCAGCTGATATTGTCCTGCTTGAAAAAGATCTGGGTGTACTTGTTGAAGGTGTGAGAGAAGGACGAACTACCTTTGCCAATACTCTCAAATATGTTTTTATGGCCACAAGCGCCAATTTTGGCAATATGTTCAGTATGGCAGGTGTATCGCTTTTTATTCCTTTCCTTCCATTACTGCCCAAGCAGATACTTCTTACCAACCTGATGACTGACTTTCCCGAAATGACGATTGCCACAGATAATGTTGATGATCAAATGATTGACTATCCACGGCGATGGGACATTAAGGCTATCCGCAAGTTTATGATCACCTTCGGACTTGTAAGTTCATTTTTTGACTATCTGACCTTCGGTCTGCTGTTATTGGTAATACATGCAAATGAAGGTCAGTTCAGGACCGGGTGGTTTCTTGAATCAGTCATTTCAGCGTCAATGATTGTGCTGGTTATCCGGAGTCGAAAACCATTTTTCAGAAGCAAACCAGGCAAATATCTGCTAATAACAACATTATCGATAGCTGTTATTACGCTGATATTCCCATTTACACCACTGGGAAACATATTTGGATTCAGCCCGCTTACTCTTTCAACTTATATATTCATCCTGCTTATTGTTGCACTATATATTCTTGGTGCAGAAATTACCAAAAGGGTTTTTTACAAAAAGGTTAAATTTTAAAATCAGACATGATAAGTTCCGGATTTTAATTAATAATAAGAGGAATATAACCAATTTATTTATAATAAGAATATCAACCGGCTTATATTATCAGAGGCTGTTTCTAAAGTGGCAGCTTCTTTTTTTGCCTTTTATGAACTCATCCCCTTCGCCATAAGATGTAAATAATGTAACATTTCTTTAAAATTATGTAACTTTTCTGTTTCAGACATCTTTTATCTTTCTGCTAAATTTCTAATAATAACTTTATGAAAAAAATCGGAATTTTCATTGTAATTCTTGGATTAGCATTAACCATTTTCACGGCAATAACTTTCTTCACAAGGGAGAAAGTAGTTGATATCGGAAGTCTTAAAATAACTGCAAACAAACCGCATCATCTTAGGTGGTCACCTCTTATTGGTATTGCCGTTATTGGAGTTGGTGGTGTTGTATTATTGATCTCTTCAAAAAAATAACAGGCTTTAATCTTAATACTGCTATTCTTACAAAAACAACTTATAGAAACAGAAATATTAATAATCAATGAATGTATTATTAATTTTTCCAAAATATCCGGCTTCCTTCTGGAGTTTCAAATATGCATTGCGCTTCATCTCCAAAAAAGCGGCTGTACCTCCTCTTGGTCTGATTACCGTTTCCGCAATGTTGCCTGTATCGTGGCAAAAGAGACTTATTGACATGAATGTAACATCTCTCAAAACAAATGATCTCCTTTGGGCAGATTACGTTTTTATAAGTGCTATATACATCCAGAAGGAATCTGTGAACAAAATAATTGAAGAGTGCCAAAAGCATAAAATTAAAATGGTTGCGGGCGGTCCGCTCTTTACACAGGAATACGAGAACTATCCGCAAATTGATCATTTTATTCTGAATGAAGCTGAAATTACGCTTCCCCCATTTTTAAAAGATCTGGAAACAGGAAATCTCCCGCAAAGAATTTACAAAACCAGTGAATATGCTGATATAAGATCGACACCAGTACCTGATTATCATTTGCTTTCGATGAAGGACTATGCTTTCATGAATTTTCAGGTTTCGCGTGGATGCCCCTTTTCATGCGATTTTTGTGAAATTACTACGTTGCTGGGACATAAAGTAAGGATGAAAGAAACTAATCAGATTATTAAAGAACTTGACAGACTTTATAGTCTTCATTGGCGCGGACCAGTGGTCGTTGTTGATGATAATTTTATAGGTAATAAAAATGAGATCAAAAACAACCTGCTTCCTGTCATGAAAAACTGGATGCAAACACATAAGTATCCTTTTATATTTAATGCCGAGACAACTGTTAATCTTGCTGATGATGAAGAGCTTATGACTTTAATGGTTGAAGCAGGATTCACTTCTACTTTTGTTGGTATCGAAACTCCTGAAGAAAAATCTCTTCGACACTGTAATAAGAAACAGAACAGCAACAGGGACCTTCTTCAAAGCGTGAAGAAGATGCAAAATTCCGGTCTCCAGGTTTCCGGTGGATTCATTGTGGGATTTGACAGTGATACACCGGCAGTTTTTCAACGGCAAATCGATTTTATCCAGCAAAGCGGGATTGTTGCTGCAATGGTAGGATTATTAAATGCTCCAAAAAACACTAAGCTCTATAAACGGCTTGAAGCGGAAAACAGGTTAACTACTGAAGCCACAGGAAATAATACTGACTCATCAATGAATTTTGTCCCCAAAATGGACTTACAGGATCTTCTTGAGGGGTATAAAAGGATTATTCAGAATATATATGCCACAAAACCTTATTATAAAAGGATCCGTCAGTTTTTATTAAATTACAAGCGTGCCGGAGGGAAGCAAACAAAAATTGAATTTTTCCATGTTGGTGCTTTTATCAAATCAATAGTCATTATCGGAATATTGAATAAAGGCAGAGGAGAATACTGGAGACTGATGATGTGGACACTTTTCAGACATCCTGCTTTGTTGGTCGATGCAATTACTTTTGCCGTGTACGGTTATCACTTCAGAATTATTTATGGACTTACCAGGAGCCAATAATCTGCTATAACTGATTATTTTACATTTCTTGTCACTCAGTCACTCAGTCTCTCAGTCTCTTAGTCTCTTAGTC
>DCFT01000162.1:0-5010 GCA_002319885.1 Bacteroidales bacterium UBA1797 | reverse complement strand
AGTCTCTTAGTCCCTTAGTCTCTTTATCACCCATTCTCCCTCTTTCCATAAAAGCCTTTACTCCATTATGCCTTACTCTTAACTTGCTTAAGTGTGAGTTTTTATGCCGTTACGCCTTTGCTCATAAAGTGTGAAAGCATTTCATTTTAATATTTTTATAGCATTTTCGCGGTAAAGCTTTTTTAAGACTTCTTTTGAAAGTCCAAAACCATTCAGAGCCCAGTGATAACCAAACTGGCCTGTTTCATAAAAATGTTCATCATTCGTTTCGAGCACCCTGAAGGTTATTCTATACATAGAAGTATCATAACCCATATCTGTACCATATAATAACCTATCCTGGTATTTCTCATAAAAAGCTTTCATATAGCGTGGAATTGTGGCCGACTCGGCATAACGGGCTGAAATATCAGCATAGAGATTCGGGTATTTATCCAGAAGACTTCCCAACTTATCAATGTCATGGTTCAGATTTGCAAAATGACATGCAATAAATGTAGTTTTTGGATTTTCTTTCACTGCCTTTTCAAGAGAAAGAATCAAAGCATCAAAGCCAATAATACCTGGTTGTGTCATGTCGATCTTCCAGGTCTCTGCATTCATAAGACCATCGTTTGTGGAATCAATTTTTTCATACATCCATATCGGGTCCGCCACATGAATATTAATTGGGATATGCAGTTCAGCACATTTCTCAAACAACGGCTTCATCCTCGGATCGTCAAAATGCATCCCATAAGCTTTTACGGGTTCAGAGTAATACAGCCCCAAACCTTTATCACCTAATTCGCCTACTCCCCTTGCTCCTAAAGAGTAACATCTCTCAAGTTCCTTAACGGCTGAAGGACCAAAACCCGGTTTATCATAACCGGTATAGTCAAAGCCACACCATAAAATAAAACGGTTGCTATATTTGTTGTACATACGGGCAATAGAATCAAATTCAGAACCGGTAGCCATAGTCAGAACAATTGTTTTTTCAATCCCGCAGGCATCCATGATCTTAACCCACTTGGCTACTTCCGCATCGGTTCTGGCTAAGGGGTGCGAATGCATATCAATGACAGGATAGGCAGCCTTGTCAACATGAGTTTCCGGAATCTTATATATGGATACTGGCCTGTAGTTTTTCAACAACAGGTTATCGGCATTTTGTGCGGAAAGGGGCTGGTTTGAAATAGAAAAACAACACAAAATGAGAAATACTGAAATTCCTATTGTTGAATTAATCTTTGTGTTCATTATCATTTGGTTCTCTTTTATGAAATCGGTTAATCATTAAAGATAATCAGTGTGTTGATTATTAACAAATAGATTTAATAAATACTAGATCCAATTTTTTAAAGGTTCATTCCACCAAAAACAAAAACCCTTGCAAATAATGAAATTACAAGGGCCTGTTAAAAATATTCTCTCAAATCTTACATTTTCGATGTTGTGGCATCAAGCAGATCCCAGATTTCCGACTTTACAATTGTGCGAATTGCATCAGTTTTGTTTACCTGATCCAGCATATCATATACTTCCGAGGGTTTCTTATCAGCCATGACCTTGCCAAGTATATCATTGTAATCCATATTGTTTATATCAGAAAAATTAGTATATCCGTCTACAGCAACAGCCTGAACGGAATTATCCTCATTCGGCCACCGTGTCCAGATTCCCCAGGAATTCAACTTTCCCGATTTTTTAGCCTCTTCATGCATTGGCATATAACCAACTTTTTCCATGTTAAGGTATTTATCAAGATTATCGGTATGCATTGAATTTACAACAATATATTTATCAGGAGTATTAGAAAGTATACCGACCTGCAATTGATAGGTTTCTGAATAGATCAGATTCCTTGCTGCTGTAGTCTTCTTCATTAGTTCATCTGAATTGTTTCCAAATGCTTTCTTAAAATCATCAGCAGAGATAGAGGCTTCGGTCTTAGCAAAATTTGGGTAAATGGTTACAGTAACAAAATTGTAGGGTGAGCTTGTACCCGAGTTGCGTACATAATATAGTTCCCATCCAAGAATTGCTCCGGATTGGATCCGGTTCTGATGTAGACTTTTCCATTGCTTTTCTACTGCCAAATAGGCATCCTGGCCGTTACCAGGAACTTTCATGAAATCAACGACAGCTACGGTCTGAGCCTCATTGGCCAATGTGGCCAATACAAGAAAACTTGATAATAATAGATTTTTCATTAGTTTTTTTTGGTTATTAATTCGCATGCATTTGTTTTGTTATTTAGAATGATTCTAAATATTAAACAAAAACAATAACTAATAGTTCATGGGATAACTACGAATTAGCTGCGACTTTTAAATTTATTTTAGAGCAAGAATTCAAGTGAACCAGAGATATCTCTAAAATATATCAAGGCATGTTGCCAGCAAATCATCAAAAAAATAGAAGAAACAGAATGGCGCAAAAACTTATAGGGACTTCTCACTACTTATTTTAAAATAATATCCTGAAGAATATAAACTCCTGCCCCGGAAAAGAATCCGATTAATGCGAGCCAGCTGATTTTCTTAAGATACCAGAAAAAGTTAATTTTTTCCATCCCCATCGCAGCAACTCCAGCTGCCGATCCAATTATTAAAGCACTGCCACCTGTTCCGGCACAGTATGCCAGAAATTCCCAGAAATAGTGGTCCTGCGGATACTGTCCAAGATCATACATCCCCTGAGCAGCAGCCACTAAGGGGACATTATCAATAATTGAAGAGATCAATCCAATTAAAATTACAATAATACTCTCATTTCCAATTGTATGAGTCATAGTCATTGCAAGCTTCATTAACATTCCTGTGGATTGTAAAGCAGCTATTGCAATTAAAATTCCGAGAAAAAACAAAATGGTTGAGGTGTCTATCCTTCGAAGAGCACTAATAACTGAATATTTACTTTTTACAACTTCAGTTTTCGTCCTGTGTATAATCTCAGTAATTATCCAAAGAATGCCCAGACCCAGTAAAATACCCATATAAGGTGGAAGTCCGGTAAGAGTTTTAAAAACAGGTACAAGCACCAGTATAAATATTCCAGAAAACAGTACAATCTTTTGTTGACGTTTAGGCAACGTTGGTGTTTGCGTACTATTGGCAGTTTCAGTTGCGGTCACTTTACCTTTTAATCTGAAAGAGATGAATATCAGCGGTATAACAAGACAAAACAAGCTTGGGATGATTAATTTGATTATAATCCTGAATGCAGATATCTGGCCACCTATCCATAACATTGTTGTTGTTACGTCACCTATGGGAGACCATGCTCCTCCGGCATTTGCGGCAATTACAACTGTACCCGCAAAGAACAGTCTGTCGTTCTTATCACTAATTAATTTTCTCAAGAGAGAAATCATCACAATAGTAGTTGTCAGGTTGTCCAATATAGCCGACAAAAAAAATGTAAGGAATCCCACTATCCATATAAGTTTCTTCTTATTAGTCTGAGTAATTCTTTCAGTCACTAAATTGAATCCATCATGAGAGTCTATCAATTCTACAATTGTCATGGCGCTCAGAAGAAAAAATAATATCCCCGAAAGTTCCCCCAGATGCTCTGTCAGCTGTTCGTTTATTAATTGTTTATCTGACATAAAAAGAATATAAACAACCCAGCACAGCACACCTGTTATTAAAGCCGATGCCGCTTTATTTAATTTTATTTTATGTTCTAATGCAATTGCTGCATAACCAATAATAAAAATTAAAATTATCGTTCCTGCCATAATTGTTTTTGTTATTTTCAATAATTATTAAACCAGTAAAATATTGTACCTGCTAATTTAACAAATTAATCAGTGAATTGATCAAAAGAAAAGCAGCTGTTCCCAAAATACGAAAACAACTGCAATTCCTTGAAAAACAAAGTATTAAAAAACAAAGTATCTTATATATTCCCGATCCAGGTTAGTTGTACAAAATGAACTCACTCAAGTTAATAATCATGCTTTTATACTAAACAATCTTATAAGAATCATCACAACAAATCCGACAGCCATAATCAGAAAAAATATTATTTCCTCCTGATATTTAAGCTTTTTCATGTTAAAAAATTATCCAAACAACTAAGTATGCAAACATATAAATGAATTTTTTGAACACTAATTAGAAATTGATTAGAAGATGATAAGAAACTCATTAAAATGCATATTTTTTTGTTTCATGTTGTAACTTTGCCCAAAATGGCAGAACACAATGAATGAAATTTCCATATTAATTGTTGAAGACGAGCAACGGGTAGCTGAGATTTTAAAAAAACAACTTGAAGATAGCGGATACAGCGCAGATATTGCCTGCGATGGAAATATCGGAAAGAAACTAGTTGAAGTAAAGAGATATAATCTGATTATATTAGATATTAATCTGCCTTTGCTTAACGGATATGACTTATGTAAGGAAATTAGAAAAATTAACAGCAGAATTCCTATCATAATGCTTACAGCCCTTGGAACTCCCGATAACAAGGTAATGGGATTTGATGCAGGCGCCGATGATTATGTCCTTAAACCATTTGATTTCAGAGAGTTACTTGCACGAATCAATGTTTTCCTCAGACGATCAGATGCAAATAACCACACTGAAAAGCTAAGAATAGCTGATCTTGAAATTGATTTGGATACCAAAACAGTTTTAAGATCAAATAAAAAAATAGATCTGACGGCAAAAGAATGCTTATTGCTGGAAACATTCCTTAAGAACAAGGGAAAATTACTTACCCGTGAGTTTATAATTGAACATGTATGGGGAATTGACTTTGACCCGAGTACTAATATAATAGATGTTTACGTAAATTATCTGAGAAAGAAAATTGATAAAGATTTCGAGCCCAAATTAATTCATACCAAGTTCGGATTTGGATTTTATTGTAGTGAGAAAGAACTGTAGCGATGAATATAAAAACCAGATTATCTTTTCAATTCACTCTTATCGTTGTAGGAATCTTATTATTTTTTTCAATCCTGGTCTACTACTTTTCTTACTCCAGTCAGCTATCAAAATTCAGGGAAAA
>DCFT01000178.1 GCA_002319885.1 Bacteroidales bacterium UBA1797 | reverse complement strand
AACATAGCCTTTAAACAAAGAATCTAATTATATGTTAATGTAATAATTAACTAACAATTTAAAATTTTAAAATATGGAAAACAAGAAACGCTTTAAAACGGCATTGCTTCAAACAGCTTTAATGATAGCGATTTCATTGGTTATGTCGTCATTCAGCAGTAGCCAAAAAGCCAACGATGCTAAACCTGTTGCTAACGTACAAAATGAAGCAAAAGATACAAATATCAGTAAAGAAAAAGATGCAAAATTTCTTACAACTGCTGCTGAAATCAATTTAGAGGAAATTAAGCTTGGACAATTGGCTCAGCAAAAAAGTACAATGAAAGATGTCAAAGATCTTGGGCAAATGATAGAAACCGATCATAGTAAAAACATGGAAAAACTAACCACGTTAGCAAAGAAAGAATCGATAGATTTACCAAGCTCATTAACTGACAAGGGGAATGATGCTTACGAAAAGTTAAGCAAGTTATCTGGAACTTCTTTTGACAAAGAATATTGCGATATGATGGTTAGTGGACACAAAGAGGCCATATCTGAATACGAAAAAGAAATTAAAGGAACGAAAAATTCAGATATTAAAGCATTTGCTACAACAACACTTCTTGATTTGCGTAAACACCTGGAACATGCAACCACCTGCAAAAATAAATATGAGAAAATGAAGTAAAGGTTATAAGTTATTTGTCTATTGGAATTAATAATAGAGTAATGTCGGATTAATATATGTTCAATACACTTATGAATCTGGCATTTATGCATTTCCCCTCTATACAAAAACCGCAACTACCTGCTGATGATATCATCTGTATTCTCAGTAATATTTTGCTTCCTGATTAGGAAGACAAGATATCTTGATTTGAATTGCTCGCTTGCAAGGGCTTGTTTTATCGGAGGAAGTTTAAGAATAACACCCAGTACTGCAGCCATGGTCCTGTGACTTAATAAAACATGATTATCGAAAATAAGATTCTGAAGTTTCCCCCGTTCGATAGCCATTGTTACAATCCTGTGAATAGAATTTACGGGTGTTATGATTCGTTCTGTGCGGCTTTTTAGCTCAATTGCCTTTTTATCACAACCATTAAGACATACACCGCAGCCCAGACAGAGCTCCTGCAGCACTTTTGCTTTTTTTCTGCCCGGTCTTGAGGGATCGTCTGAAGATACAAGTGTCATTGCCTCCACAGGACATAAAGCAACGCATTTACCGCAACCGCTACAATTCTCTTCAACTATAAATGGAATAAAGTTGGTTGTATGAACAGGATTTTGAAATCCAAATTTTCTTGCGGCTATAAGTGCCTCGCAGCAACAACCGCAACAGTTGCAGATGAAGCTCACTTTTTCCTGGACATTCTCACCGAATTGAACGAGGTTATTGGCTCTGGCTTCTTCTAACAGATCTAATCCTTTTGAGTGATCAACTTTCCTGGCGACTCCATGGCGGATTAATGAATCTGCAGTATCATTAAATGTCATACAGATATCAAGAGGAGCATCGCAGTTTTTACCCACATGTTGCATTTTATGACGGCAATAACATATACCAACACCAATAGCTGATGCTGTTTTTATTACTTCCGATGCTCTTTCGTGATCGAGCACATGAAGAGCATTTTCGTTAGAGAGTACCTTTTCGTTGACATAAACCCTTCCGACCTGTGTTTCTCCTGTCAGGAACAGATCCTTAATAAAATCTTCCTCCACATTCATATACTGATAATAGAGTTCAGAAAGAGATTTCTGGTCAATATCATTTCTGTATCTCATCAAAGAAAACTCGAAAAAGCCTGCCATCGGAGGTGGCATAGAATATATGATGTCGGCATTTGCCTCTGTATCAAGCAGCAATCCTTTGTCAGCCAGGTCATTCAATATTTTTGCTGCATCCTTTTCACCCATTTTCCAGATTCCAGCTGCTTTTTTGACATTAAAGGGTTTTATTGGCAGCAATGAAACCAGTCCGGCCTCTCTTTCAGAGAAGAGAATTTTTAATATTTTGAATAGCAAGTCAGAGGCTACAGCTCCCTGTGGAAAACGATTATATCTCTCTGCAAGCAGTTTGTAGTTATTCTGTTTAATTGTATTGTGATGAGCCATGGCAATGAATTCTTCTTATTTATATTATCAGATATAGTCTTTTAAAGATAAAGAAATACTACTAGAAATTAAGAATCACAATTAAACATCTGAGTCAACTCCAGGACTTTCTGTAACAGCTAAAAAACAGGCAAATGTTTCCACACTCGACCACTGGACCGCGCGACAAAATCATTACATTCTCATTATTTAATACCTGTTATCCCCAAAACCTGGCAAGAAACCTTCAAGATTTCTCAACAAGATCATGATAGATTTCAAGAGATAATGATTTCCCGGGTCAATTTTTTTCAGTAATCTATTTGTATTTATAAAAAATTATTATTTTTGTGAGTGAATATTCACTCACGCAACTATGAAAGATAAATTAAGTAACAGGCAATCAGAAATTATCAATACCGCAATCAAGCTTATTGGTGAGGGAGGAATACAAGCACTTACCATCAAAAATATTTCCTCTGAGATTGGTATTGCTGAGTCTGCATTATATCGGCATTTTAAAAGCAAAACAGAAGTTCTCAGCACTCTTCTGGATTTTCTTGGTGTTATAATTATTTCTCATTACGAAAATGTCAACAAGCTAAAAATCAGTCCCTTTGGGAAAATTGAAAAAATGATTTCAGGTCAGCTTAAAATCTTTGCCGAAAATCCACCTTATGCCATTGTTATTTTATCGGATGGTCTGTATAAAAATGAAAAATTATTATATGCTAAAATTTTTAAAATAATGGAGGGTGCAAAATCAACATTTATAAAAATAATTGATGAGGGAAAAAATACAGGAGAAATAAGAAAAGATATTACAAGCGAACAGATTGCATTCGTAATAATGGGAAGCGTTCGCCTCACTGTTAATCAATGGAGTCTTTCAGGCTTTAGTTTTGATCTTAAAGAAAAAGGAAAGAGCCTTATTAAAACATTGGAAACTCTGATCCAGAGTTCATAGCACTTTTGTAAATAATTATTAATTAACAATATAAAAAACATGAAAGCAGTTGAAATTAAAAATATTCAGGCGAGTCCGAATCCTCATGGAATTGAAACGAAAAAGTTCCACGAAAACGACCATGTACAAGCTGTGCATATCACCCTGATGCCAGGGGAAAAGCTAAAGAAGCATATAACTGCCGTTGATGTATTCTTTTATGTCCTTGAAGGTAAGGGAGTTGTTGAAATAGGCGACGAAAAAAGGGAGGTTATTAAAGATACCTTCATTGACAGCCCTGCAAAGATACCGCATTGCTGGTATAATGAAAGCAATGAGATACTGAGAGTTTTGGTAGTTAAAACTCCAAACCCGCATGAAAAAGGCAAAATATTATAAATCACTCCATAAACTAATGTAATATGAAATCAAAAAATCTATGGTTCAGTTTTATCGCTGTGCTCGTTATTTGTTTTTCTATTCTTGGTTTTTACGGCCATGAAATATACAGAGAGAAACCGCCTATCCCTGACAAGGTAGTTTCTGAAGACGGCACAACTATTTTTACAAAACAGGAAATTGAAGACGGGCAGAATGTCTGGCAGTCAATAGGTGGACAGGAAGTCGGTACTGTCTGGGGTCATGGTGCATATGTAGCACCCGACTGGTCTGCAGACTGGCTTCATAAAGAATCTGTTTTTCTGCTTGATAAATGGGCTGAAAAAGACTTTAATATGTCTTTTAATAATCTGGACGTCGAGAAACAAGCTGCTTTAAAAGCCAGGCTTCAGAAATCGCTACGGGCAAATACTTATGACATTAAAACAGGTAATATTTCAGTAACCGATGATAGGGCCGATGCAATTAAGGCAAATTGTACTCATTACGCCGGACTTTTTATGAATGATCCTACACTTAGTAAAGAAAGACAGGATTATGCAATTCCGCCAAATTCAATTAAGGACTCAGTAAGGATGCAGGATATGAATGCTTTCTTTTTCTGGGCGGCATGGGCATGTATTACTGAAAGACCAGGTTCTGTAATCACTTATACAAATAACTGGCCTCCCGATGAGGTAGTTGGCAATGTTCCGACTCCGGGAATAATTTTATGGACGGGAGTCAGCATTATCATGCTCCTGATAGGTGTTGGATTATTGGCATACTATCATGCCCGTTTTAAATCAGAAGAGCTTGATAAGTCAAAATTGCCTGTAAATGATCCTTTGATTGGCCTGAATCCTACACCATCAATGAAAGCAACATTGAAGTATTTCTGGATCGTCACTGCCCTGATACTGGTTCAGATTCTCGCAGGAGTTATTACAGCACATTATGGAGTTGAAGGCAATGGCTTCTTTGGACTTAAACTTGATTCGATATTACCCTATTCAGTATCAAGAACCTGGCATGTCCAGATAGCAATTTTCTGGATTGCCACCTCCTGGCTTGCAACTGGTTTGTATATTGCTCCTGCAGTATCAGGTGTGGAACCAAAGTATCAGCGTCTCGGAGTGAACTTTCTATTTATTGCATTATTAATCATAGTTGTAGGATCCCTGATCGGGGAATGGATGGGTGTAATGCAAAAACTGGGATTTACAACTAATTTCTGGTTCGGACATCAGGGTTATGAGTATGTTGACCTGGGGAGATTCTGGCAGGCCTTTTTATTCATAGGTCTTGTAATATGGCTGATTCTGATGTTTCGTGCTCTGTTACCCGCATTGAAAAAACCATCCGAAAATAAACAGTTATTGACTTTGTTTTTAATTTCATCAATAGCTATAGCTGCATTCTACGGAGCGGGGCTTATGTGGGGACAACATACACATTTGTCGATAGCTGAGTATTGGAGATGGTGGGTAGTTCATTTGTGGGTGGAAGGTTTTTTTGAAGTTTTTGCAACTGTTATTGCGGCTTTTCTTTTTGTCAGAATGGGGCTGCTGAACATTAAATACGCCACAACGGGTGTTTTGTTTGCCACTATTGTTTACTTGTCAGGTGGAATAATAGGCACTTTCCATCATCTGTACTTTGCAGGTACTCCTACTGCTGTTTTGGCATTTGGTGCTTCGTTCAGTGCGCTTGAAGTAGTTCCTCTCGTTCTGATGGGGTTTGAAGCCTATCATAATTTGACACTTAGCAGGGCTACAGAGTGGGTAAAAACATACAAGTGGCCAATCTATTTCCTTATTTCTGTAAGCTTCTGGAATCTTGTCGGTGCAGGTTTATTTGGATTTCTTATTAACCCTCCAATTGCGCTCTATTATATGCAGGGACTTAATACGACCCCTGTTCATGGACATACTGCACTTTTTGGAGTGTATGGAATGTTAGGTATAGGTTTAATGTTGTTTGTTCTTAAAGGCCTCACAAGCAAACATGTCTGGAAAAATAAAATAATCAGTATATCCTTCTGGTCGCTTAATATTGGACTCATGCTCATGGTACTTATAAGCATCCTTCCTGTAGGAGTGCTGCAAACAATTGCGAGCATTAAACATGGTATGTGGTATGCCCGTTCCAATGAATTTATGCAAGGTTCGGGAATGCAAACGCTGAGATGGTTAAGGATAATCGGTGATTCAGTATTTTCTGTAGGAGCACTTGCCTTAGCATGGTTTGTAATCGGATTGAAGACGGGATGGTCTATTAATAAACTTGAAAAGGATGGTAATTAATGAAAATCGGAGGAGAAAAATGAAAGCTACGCAACAATTAAAAGATGAGCATGAAGGCATCAAACTTATGCTTAATATAATGGAAACCATTTGCGATGATCTCGAAAAAGGGAAGCAACTGGATATTAATCATTATGAAAAAATTCTTGAGTTCATAAAAGGATTCGCTGATAAATGTCATCATGGGAAAGAAGAAGATATTTTATTCCCCGAATTAATAGGTCATGGGATGTCAAAAGAAGGCGGTCCGATAGCAGTCATGCTTCATGAGCATCAGTTAGGCAGAGATTACATTAAATCATTAAGCAGTGCCTTGGAAGAATTTAAAGGTGGCAATATGTCTGCGATCAATAATGTCATTTTAAATTCCAGGAGCTATATTGAGCTTCTCAGAAGCCATATTGAAAAAGAAAACAATATACTTTTTATGATGGCTGACAGAGTTCTAAATGATACAGACCAATCAAAAATATTTGATGCTTTTGAAAAACTTGAAATTGAGAAAATTGGCTCTGGCAAGCATGAAGAGTATCATGACTTATTAAAAGAGTTAAAAGAAATCTATTTGTAATAAGAAAAGTTTAATTCTGATTCCAAGCAGGGAAATCTGGACCATAATTGGCTCTTCATACTTAACTAAATCTATAAAGCCTGAGGTACTGGATTTTACAGTGTTCCCATGTTGTCAGTTTCTTCATGGTATTGCTGTTATTTTTTGCAGTACTCTTCAATAATTATAGTTTTAAGCTTGTCACGTTATTTAATCTTCTTTTTTAAATGGTAAGATTTTTCAGAAAATATCATAAATGGCTGGGGGTAGTATTTGCCTTAATAATACTTAGTTATGTTTTTTCAGGTATCATACTAAATCATCGTGAGGCATTATCATCCATAGATGTAAACAGAATACTTCTTCCTAAAAATTACAGGTACAGGAACTGGAACAATGCAGCTGTTAAGTCAACCTTGAAAATTTCATCAGACAGTATATTGATTTATGGAAACATTGGCATTTGGCTTACTGATAGCAGTTTTTCTGATTTTACAAATATGAGTCAGGGCTTCCCAAAAGGGATAGACAATCGCAAGATATCTCAAATGATTAGAACATCCGGGAGTAAGCTTCTGGCAGGATCGTTTTCCGGCCTTTATTCCTTTGATTACATTAATGGGAAATGGGTTTCCGTCGCATTGCCGGTTAAAGAAAAAAACATTGTGGATATTATTCAGAAACAGGATACAATTTTTGTTTTGACTCGTTCTTTATTATTAAAGACAACCGATCTGTCAACTTTTAGTGTTTCTCAACTTCCGCCTCCGGAGAATTATGATGACAAAGCAGGACTATTTAAGACTCTATGGGTTATTCATAGTGGTGAACTATATGGAATAGCCGGGAAGATTATTATCGATTTAGCAGGTCTTGTTTTTGCCTTTCTTACAATAACCGGTTTTATAGTATTTGTAAACAGAATCATATTAAAGAAGAACAGGAAACCTTCCGAAGTAAAAGTAAAGTTAAAGAACTCAAACAAGTGGAACATTAAATGGCATAATAAAATTGGATGGATTGCACTGGTTATCCTGATCCTGAATACAACCACTGGAATGTTTCTACGCCCACCACTTCTGGCTTTTATCGGCAATTCCAGAGTCAGAAAGATTCCCTTTACAGAACTCGACACGCCTAACCCGTGGTTTGACCAGTTAAGAAGGATTTTTTATGATCAGGAAACTGATAGATTTATTGTTATAACAATGGACGGTTTTTACTATTCTGACGACAATCTTAAAAGTGCCCTTAAAGCATTCAGATTTCAGCCACCTGTAAGTGTCATGGGAGTAACAGTGTTCGAAAAAATCGATCTAAATACATTTCTTGTTGGCTCTTTTGAAGGACTATTTACATGGAACTCACAAACAGGAGAAGTTTTTGATTACATTAAAAAACAAGAATATACTTCTCCTTCACGCAGCAGAAGACCAATAGGAGATTTTTTAGTTTCCGGATATATCCGGGATTATAAAAATCATGAATATTTTTTTGATTATAATTTAGGAGCAGTAAATATCAATGGTGCTGAACGATTTGCCACCTTATCGCAAAAAGTAATCAATGATACACCTATTTCGCTATGGAATTTGGCTTTAGAAATTCATACGGGACGAATATATCAGTCAGTAATTGGTGATTTTTATGTACTGATTGTTCCATTAACCGGACTTTTTGTGCTATTTATTCTTATTTCAGGATTTATAGTCTGGATTAAAACCAGAAAGGAAGCTGATTATTAACCTATTCATCTGCAAAAGCAGGAAGGTTTAACTACATCTGGCCAGTCAAATTGATGTTATCATATTAAATTTAAAAACAAGCACCTAACACTGGCTTAAGATGGTCAATCTTGGTCTGGCTGATTATGGTTAAGGGCATTGGCTTTTCCACTTAGATTAATCCCATGCTTATTAACTGTTCTTTCAGACTTTGGGTTCCATTTATATGAATTGTACTAAACCCAAGCTCATTTGCTGTTTCAATATTTTTCAGACTATCGTCAATGAACAACGATTCGTTTGCAAGAAGATCGTATCGGTTCAATAGTAATTGATAAATTTCCTTCCCCGGCTTTACTAACTTTTCCTCACCTGATACAACGATGCCTTCGAAAACTTTAAAAAACTCATATTTGGGATAAATAACAGGAAACGCTTCAGCCGACCAGTTGGTTAATCCAAACAATCTGTATTTTGATTTTAGGGGATCCAGCAATTTTGTATTTTCAGATATTTCACCTTTTATCATTACCTCCCAGTTATATTGATACATTTCAATCTCATTCCAATACTTAGGATAAAGTTCCTGAAGTTCACTTGTAATCTCTGAAAATGAAAATCCGGCATCGTGCTTCATATTCCACTTTGGACTCCATACTTCACTGAGGAAGTACTCCATTTCTTTTATGTCACTGAAGACATCTTTGTAAAAGTACCTGGGATTCCAGTCAATCAATACCCCACCAAAGTCAAAAATTATATTTTTAATTGCCATTTAATATTCCCTTCTGTTTTTCATTTCATCCGACGATTGAAATAAATGCAAAAATGGAGAAAATAACTGAAATTTAAATTTATGTCAGAAAGTAATGTGGATAGAAATTCACGCACTCCCCGACGATTATTCACTTGGCTCAAAATGTAGGGATAAACTTCTTGACACAACCATTTAAAAATTTTTCTAAACTCAAATTGAGTATCGTCACTAATTACAGAAGGAAAGGTATTCACTACCACCAACTATTGTTTAATTTTAAACAAATTCTTCAAGAATCCACCTAAACCCTAGCAAGAACCTGGCAATAAATTAAGTGTGAGTGTGAGAGTGAGAACAAAAAAGTGAGTTGCTCGCTCTCGCTCCCACACTCACTCTTTTTGTTGTCCGGTCAGGTTTCTCCGCCAGCTGGCGGATGAACTCTTCTGATCCATTATTTAATACCTGTTATCGCCAAAACCTGGCAAGAAACCTAGCAAGTTTTTTCAACAACATCATGAGAGATAAAGCTTCTTTAATCTTTCACGTGAAGAGATTGTTAGTTTTTCTTTTCCAGGATATTCGAACCCATAGCCTGTACAATTTTGGTCCTGTCGTAATAAGTATAATATCGATCTATTTTCTTATCTTTATTGAAGTGAGCAGAAAAATTCATTCTCAGCCGCACTGGGGTCCCGTTAATATCCATGTTGTTGGAATAATAACAAATTACCGATACTCCGGCCAAACCGGTAGATGGATTTGCCTCCTTTGAATTTACAGGTATTTCAACATGTTTCTCGAAAGTCATGGATTTTACCCCTGAAGTTTTTTTCCAGTTATTCCACCAATCAGCCACAGCTTTCTTTCCTGTCAATTTAGTTCTCGTACCGACATCCCCGTCAGGGAAATTAAATTCCACATCATCGGACATCATTGACACCCATTTATCAATATCCATACTCGTAAGGTAAGTCAAAGCCTCTGCCGCCAATTTTGAATATTCGGGCGAAGCAATTTCATAACTGGGATTTACCGCCTGAGCTTTATTAGCTGGTTGAGCATAGCTAGCAGTGGAGGTCATAATGCACAAAGGAATAATGACTCCGACTAATTCGAACAATTTCTTGGTAGTATTCATATTACTTGTTTGTAATTTTTTCTTACTCATATGGCTTTTCAGAATCGCCCCGTTTGTGTGGTTCCTGGACTCCGGATGTTATAACAATATGAAGTATAATAAGTTTGAAAAATGGTAAAAATCCTTCAACAAATTAAATCAGCAAATCTAAATCTATCAGGTGTTGATTGATAACTGGAATGCCAGTTTTGAACTGGAAAGTACATTGGTCTGATCAAAAACCTGGCAACAAATAGGGCCGAGCGTTTAGAAATTGCCCAGTGTGCAATTTTAGCGAAGGTGTCAGGCTGCCGCGAAGGCAAGCAGGATTAAATAAAAATGCCGGCTAAAGTACCGGCATCGTTGTTGTCCCGTCAGGTTTTCCCGAATCGCTTCGCTCTCGGGATAGACTTCTCAACCTGACGTGACAAATAAAATGCCGGCTAAAGTACCGGCATCGTGGTTGTCCCGTCAGGTTTTCCCGAATCGCTTCGCTCTCGGGATAGACTTCTCAACCTGACGTGACAAATAAAATGCCGGCTAAAGTACCGGCATCGTGGTTGTCCCGTCAGGTTTCGAACCTGAACTCTTCTGATCCAGAATCAGAC
>DCFT01000139.1 GCA_002319885.1 Bacteroidales bacterium UBA1797 | reverse complement strand
AGTTACACCGGGAAATACCTTAAAGCTGAACTGATGAGGTAAGAAAATAATTATATTTGAGTCGATTAATTTATATTGAAACAAAAATGGAGAAACCTGCTGATCTTATTAAAGATGCCTTTGAACAAAAAACCTGGCAAGAAATTCATACTACAGATTCATGGAGAGTATTTAAAATTATCTCAGAATTAGTTGAGGGTTTTGAAAAACTTGCCCGTATTGGTCCATGTGTTTCAATTTTTGGTTCAGCGCGAACAGCTACAAATAACAGGTTTTATTTACTCGCTGAGGACATTGCTTACAAACTTACACAGAACGGATATGGAATTATAACCGGTGGCGGGCCAGGTATAATGGAAGCAGCCAATAAAGGAGCTGCAAGAGGAAAGGGGAAATCTGTGGGAATAAATATTGATCTTCCTTTTGAACAGCATCCTAATCCCTTTATAGATTCTGATAAACTGATAACTTTTGATCATTTTTTTGTCAGAAAAGTAATGTTTATGAAATATGCTCAGGGTTTTGTTGTCCTTCCGGGTGGATTCGGAACATTCGATGAGCTCTTTGAAGCAATAACTCTTATTCAGACAAGAAAGATCGGGAAATTTCCAATAGTACTCGTTGGGAAGAAATACTGGGGAGGCTTATTAGAATGGATAAAAAATGAAATGCTTGCTGAAGAACATAATATATCACCGGAGAACCTCGATATTTTTACAATTGTTGATACAGCTGACGAAGCAGTGGAATATATTGTCAAATTCTATTCGAGATACCTTTTGAGCCCGAACTTCTGATCAGACTTTTCTCATCCTGTCCATCTCTCTGGCGGCATCTTTACGCTTGAGTGTTTCGCGTTTGTCATATTCTTTCTTGCCCCTTGAGATTGCTATTTCAGCTTTTGCCAGTCCCCTGGCGTTGATGAAGACTTTGATGACAATAATGGTCAGCCCGCTCTCCTTTATTTTCCTCTCAATTTTTCTTAGCTCACGCGCTGTGAGCAACAGTTTCCTTTCCCTTAACGGATCGTGATTATTAAGATTTCCCCACCAGTATTCTGCAATGTGCATTCCCTTGATGAATAGCTCTCCATTATTGAAAAAGCAGTATGAGTCGGCAATAGTGGCCTTGCCGAGCCTGATCGATTTTATCTCGGTTCCATAGAGTACTATTCCTGCTATAAATTTTTCAATGAACTCATAATCATGAGAAGCCTTCTTATTTTTAATTACAATATTTCCAGTGCCTCCTTTCATTTAGCAGGATTAAGAAAAGAAGATGAAATATCCCCTGTCGATAATAATAGTGAAAATAAAATTAGCTGCAATATATATAACCGTGAATATAACCGCAGCAGCTATTAGCAGGGGTACTTTCCGGTTAGATGGAGGTTTTAGCAAATTCTCCATACCTGCCCAGAAAATATATAAACCATAAAGAGCCAGAATATTAACAAAAAGAAGAGATTCGAAAAAGCGACTTAAAAACTGGCATAAGAGTAATGGTACTACAGAATATGCAATTAACATGATGGAAATATCATAACTTATTCGAAGCTCAAACTGAGAAGCTATTGCTTTAAGGATAAAAGCGGTAGCGTAGATAGTTATAAAAAAAACAAGAAAACATTTTATTCCGATAAAAACAGAATAGATTGCAGATAATTGAGAATTTGTGAATAGTAAAGATCCGGCAATTGCAGCTAATGAAACAAGGAGTAAAAGAGGAATAATTAATCTGTTACCTGTCTCACCGGCAGACTTTATTTCTGAATCAATTGAATTCCAGGTTTTTACCGGATCAGAAATTATTTCTTTTATTTTAAAAGGCAATAACTTGTCAGTCATAAAAATTTGATTTGAATGCCCGGCAAAATTAAGTAAATTTATGGTATATTGCTTTACCTGTCGAAATGATTAAAAATGAGATAGTGGAGTTTAATTCTGTTTTCGATTTATTATTAGTTACAGGGCCTACAGCATCAGGAAAAACTGCCCTCGCAGCTACTATTGCCAATAAGCTTGGAGGAGAAATAGTAAGTGCTGATTCGCGTCAGGTTTACAGGGGAATGGATCTTGGCACCGGTAAAGATTATAATGACTATATTGTAAATGGTACTAAGATCCCCTGTCATTTAATCGATATCGCCGATCCGGGATATAAGTATAATGTATTTGAATACCAGCGCGATTTTAACAAAGTTTATTCTGATCTGAAAAGACGGAAAATATTTCCAGTCGTTTGCGGAGGCTCAGGTATGTACGCCGACAGTATCATTACTGGATACAAAATGTTTGAGGTACCTTCCGACAGTGGTTTGAGATTAGAACTTGAGAAAAAATCGATGGAGGAACTCAAAGAAATCTTATTAACATATAAAAACCTTCATAACACCACTGATATTGATAACAAGAAGAGGGTTATAAGGGCAATAGAAATTGAACATTCAAGCAGGAACAAAGGAAATTACAGAAGCAGGTTCCCTAAAGTTAATGCGCTTCTTGTTGGAATATTGTTTGACCGCGATACCAGGCGAAAAAGGATTTCGGAAAGACTTATACAGCGTCTTAATAATGGAATGGTAGAAGAGGTGAAGAATCTGATTGAGAATGGTATAAATGCAGAGACTTTAATTTATTATGGTCTTGAATATAAGTTTATTACACTTTATCTCGCCGGGGAGTTATCTTACCAGGAAATGGTAAGGGACCTTGAAATTGCTATTCACCAGTTTGCTAAAAGGCAAATGACATGGTTCAGGGGAATGGAACGAAAAGGTATTAAAATACACTGGCTTGCCGGTGAACTGCCAATGGAGGAAAAAGTGCAGAAGGTAATGGAATTGTTATCAGCAGAAAGGCAGTAAAATAAGAAGTCCGTAAAGTAAAATGAATTAACTAATTTTACTTTACGGACTTCTTGCTTTTAAGGCATTAAAGGCTATTTCAGATACTTATCCAGCCAATCGAAAAACTCATATTGCCAGATCACGGAATTCTGTGGTTTTGTAACCCAATGACATTCATCCTCAAAGAATAGCAGTTTGCTTGGAATACCACGCAACTGCGCAGCCTGGAATGCTTCCAGAGCCTGGGTATAGGGGATCCTGAAATCATTGGCTCCTGTAATTATTAGTATAGGTGTTGTCCATTTGTTAACCATCAGGTGAGGGGAGAATTTATAACTTGGCGTATTTTCCCAATACGGTCCACCTAATTCTTTATTGGGAAACCATATTTCTTCTGTCGATCCGTATTCACTTATGAAATCGAATACCCCGGCATGTGCAATAAGTGCTTTAAATCTACCTTCATGAACACCTGCCAGATAGAAAATAGAAAAGCCTCCATAACTGGCACCTACAGCACCCATTCTATTTGCATCTATAAATGGTTCTTTTGCCATAGCATCGGTAGCATCGAGGTAATCCTGAATGTTTTTTCCACCCCAGTCACCCGAAATCTCTTCTTTCCATTCCTGACCGAAGCCTGAAACTCCCCGACGGTTTGGCCCAAATACGATATAACCTTTTGCAGCCATCATCTGCATATTCCATCTGTACGACCAGAACTGATCCAGCGCAGATTGAGGACCTCCTTCACAGAAAAGCAGCGAAGGATATTTCTTTTCGGGATTAAAGTCGGGAGGATAAATAACCCACATCTGGAGGTCTTTTTTATCTTTAGTTTTAATATATTTCTCTTCAACTTTACCCATCCTTATATTATCGTAGATATTTTTATTTATTGAGGTTATCTGTTTTATTGATCCGGTTTTCGTATCAATCGCGGAAAGTTCAGGAGCCATCGACATTGAAGTCAGACCAGATATCATAACCCCCGATTTGAGACTGAATGGTCCCATATTATGTACTCCCTCTGTAACCTTTGTAACGCCTTTTGCCTGAAGATCAGTTTTAAATATCTGGGAAGTGCCAAGATGAGAACAGGCAAAGTATATCATCGAGTTATCCGCCCAAATGAGGTTGGAAACATCAAAATCCCAGCCCTTTGATATCCACTTTCTGGTGCCTTCCTTAATATTATAAACAAACAACCGGTCGAGATCTGATTCGTAACCATCTCTTTCCATGCTCTGGTATGCTATCATTGAGCCATCGGGTGAAAAGACAGGGTACCTGTCGTATCCTTTGTTCTCCTCTGTAATATTAATTTCTTTGCCCGTTTCAACATCATAGAGGAAGATATCTGAATTAGTGCTTACCGCATCGGCTTTCCCGAAAAGTCGTTTGGAAGTATAGGCAATTGATTTGCTGTCGGTATTCCATGATATTTCACCCTCGTCAAAATAAGGAGAAGTTGGTGATTCAAACCTTTGTCCTTCCATTATATCCTTGGATGCTGAGACTGCGCTACCGTCGAAGGTAGCAACAAAAATATGGCTGTAGGAATAGTCACTCCAGTAGTTCCAGTGCCTGTACATCAGATCGGTGATGATCCTTACATTTGCTTTTGGAAGATTGTACTTCTCATTGGCAGTCTGATCAAGTTTGACCCTCCTTGTAAAATACAGTTTACTTCCATCGGGAGAGAAATTGAAAATCTCAAATTCACCTATCCCTGTAATCTCTTTCTGTCCGGAGCCATCTTCATTCATTGTATAGAGCTTCCCTTTGTTGGTATATGCAATTGATTTTCCGTTGCCGATCCATTGTGGAGAACTGCCTCCGGTGATGGTCAACTGAACATTATTGCTTCCGTCAGAAGATACCTCAAAAATGTTCGTCAGTTTCGCCTCACTCTTAAGGTCTATTTCTGTAACAGTATATAAGACCTTGGATCCATCGGGAGACAGGGCAAAAGAGCCTAATCTTCCGAATTTCCACATCAGTTCTGGTGTCATTACACCTCCAGCTTTTTCTTCAGCTGTAAGTTGATTATTAAATTGAGGCAATGCCTCTTTAGCGACCGGAGGTTGTTGTTTACAGGAACTGACAAAAAACAGTGTTACAAGAGGTAACAGTAGAAAATACTTTTTCATATTAACTTTTATTATTAAATCTTAAAATCAGGTTTCCGAAATTAATAAAGAAACTCTTTTTCCTTTGTGTACCTTAGAGATAACTTTGTGCGCCTTTTTGGGAAAAATCCATTAAACACATAGAACACAAAGAGATCACAAAGGAACTCAAAGGGAATGTATAATAATACTTTAATTATTTCTTGAGAGCTTCTGATACTTTAAGTTTTAGTTCATCATATAATTCAGGATTGTCTTTCAGGATCTGCTTGACTGCATCACGTCCCTGTCCGAGTTTAGTATCACCATAACTGAACCACGAACCGCTTTTCTTTATAATCTCAAAGTCAACTCCCAGGTCAACAATCTCTCCCAGCTGGGAAATGCCTTCACCGTAAAGTATGTCAAAATCAGCCTTTTTGAAAGGTGGAGCCAGTTTATTCTTTACAATTTTGACTCGTGTCCTGCTACCAATAATATCTTCTCCATCTTTAAGCTGGCTTGTCCGGCGGATATCTAACCTTACAGATGCGTAAAACTTAAGAGCATTACCACCTGTTGTAGTTTCCGGGTTACCGAACATCACTCCGATTTTGTCTCTGAGCTGATTGATGAAGACGCACGAGGTATTGGTTTTATTGATATTCGCTGTAAGTTTTCTAAGAGCCTGCGACATTAGTCTGGCCTGAAGGCCCATCTTGGAATCACCCATCTCGCCTTCTATTTCTGCTTTCGGTGTGAGTGCGGCAACTGAGTCAATTACAACTATATCGAGTGCGCCTGAGCGAA
>DCFT01000231.1 GCA_002319885.1 Bacteroidales bacterium UBA1797 | reverse complement strand
GGAGGTACTTTTATTTTGGTAAAATAGAAAAGTGAATATTTTTTTAATAACAATATAATCAGATTTAAACCTATTTGTCATGAAATCGAACAGACGTAAATTCATTCAAAACCTGGGTGCAGGAGCTGCCGGATTGACCCTTGGAACATCGGCAATTACATTAAGCTCTTTTTCATCGCGTTCAGTTAAAAAGGAAGATGAAGATGGTCAGATACTTTTTATTGGTGATAACATAGCAGTAGCTGATACCATATATGGGAAAGTGAGAGGATTTATTCATAGAGACATTTATAATTTTCTGGGAATACCATACGGTGCCAATACAACAGGAAAAAACAGATTCATGCCCCCACAGAAACCCGATCCGTGGAAAGAAGTTTATCCTGCTGTCTACTGGCCAAATTCAGCGCCACAATTATTGGATAACTTTTACTCAAACAGATACCTGGCTTTTACTGATTACTGGCATTATGATGATGTAAGTGAAAACTGTCTTGGAATAAATGTATGGACCCCTGGGTATAAAGAGAATGCAAAACGTCCGGTCTTACTCTGGATTCATGGAGGTGGTTATACAAGCGGAAACTCAATTGAACACCCTGAATACCATGGTGAAAATCTGAGTCGTCAGGGGAATATTGTCTTTTGTTCTCTTAATCACAGACTGGGACCTCTGGGCTTCTCAAATCTTGCAGGCATTGGAGGAGAAAAATTTGCGGCATCGGGTAATGTTGGAATGCTTGATATAGTATCTGCCCTGGAATGGATAAGGGATAACATTTCAAATTTTGGAGGTGATCCGGGTAATGTTACTATAATGGGTCAGTCAGGAGGTGGTGCAAAAGTGTGTACGCTCGCTGCCATGCCGTCAGCCAGGGGACTATTCCATAAAGCCGTTGCATTAAGCGGCAATACGCTTAGCGGAGGACTGAAGGAATACTCAGAGAAGCTTGGATCATATATCCTGAAAGAAGCAGGTGTATCTGAATCACAGATTGATAAACTTCAGGAAATGCCCTGGAAGGACTACTATGCAATTGCCAACAAAGCCAGTGTAAAGCTAAGGACAGAAACAGGCATGACTGGATTTATGGGGGGATTTGGTCCGGTAGCAGATGGATTCTACCTTCCTCAGCAGCCTTTCTTTTC
The DNA here is from genome assembly GCA_002319885.1 of Bacteroidales bacterium UBA1797. Taxonomy (GTDB): domain Bacteria; phylum Bacteroidota; class Bacteroidia; order Bacteroidales; family VadinHA17; genus LD21. The sequence goes on along the minus strand of DCFT01000231.1, from coordinate 4,855 downwards.
CGGGGAACTTTCGTCGGATGTACCAATGATCATTTGCAGTACATTTCATGAACTGTCACCCAGCTCATTCAATTCATCAATTGAAGACATCACATTCGATAAAGCTAAAGAGCTGGCCAAAACAATGAGAGGTTTTGGAGTCTCACTGGCCGGAAATGCATCAAACATCATTGATGCCTATGCAAAGAGCTTCCCTGATAAAAAGCCTATAGAAATATTATCAATGGCCTTAAGCAACAGACTTCAGACTATAAAAACGGCAGATGCAAAAGTGCAACAGAAGGCACCTGTTTATCTTGCATGGTTTGGATGGGATCCTCCTGTCTTTGATGGCAGACTAAGAGCCTTCCATACTATGGATATTGGTTTCTGGTTTTATAACACTGATGTTCAGATTTCTCACACTGGGGGAGGTGCAAGGCCAAGGAAATTGGCGACTAAGATGTCTGATACTCTCGTGCAGTTCATGAAGACAGGCAATCCTAACGGAGCCGGACTACCTGAATGGCCAAAGTATACTAGCGCCTATGGAGAGACGATGATTCTGGATGATAAGTGTGAGGTAAAGAATGATCCTGACAGAGAGGCCAGAAAGACTTTGACTTCGAATTGAATAAATGTATGTTTTAAATAGCTGTAATCATTTTTGTTTCTTTATACAGGATTATTATTTACGAACAAGCCAATACCAATGAGATGCGATTATTCTTCTTCGGCTAAATTTGGAATTCACTAAATGAAACCCGTTTTCAAATGTTTTTGCAATATAGTCGGGGGATAACTTAATCTCGCTGGGAGAAAGATCTAAGGCCCAAATCAAATGTGTTCCCACGGGCTTCAATAGCCGGTAAACTTCTGAAGCATATTTTTGTTGACTTTCTTCATTCAAACAATGAAAACAACCAACATCATACGAAATATCAAACTTTTCTTTGATCGTTTCCAGGTTGGTTACATCACCTACAATAAATTCAGGCTTAAGTTCATTCTCTGCTACACGCCTCATGGCATTTTCTATGGCAACAGATGAAAAGTCAACACCGGTTGCTTTTATTCCTTGTTTTGCCACAAAATTTGAAAATAGTCCCAGGCCACAACCCAATTCCAGAGTAGTTTTTGGGTTTTTAGTTTTAATCAGTTCAATTAATTCCTGTGGAATGCGTATATCACTCCACACCCAATGAGATATTGGAGAGCTATATACTTTGTTAAATTGCTCACTTGTTGACGGGGGCTTTGATTTGGTTTTGTTCACTTTATTGACTTGTTACTGATTTAATTTTAATAGATCTCCTCATTATTTTACTTTTCTGAAAGACCTCTTCTAATCAGGAGACGCATGTTAAGAAGAAATATTTTAAAAACGTGAAATGATGTTACTCCCTTTTTAAAATATGTTTGAAACCCAGCTTAAAAACCTTAAGGCTTTTTATTGAGTTATTGGGGGTGATTAATCTCAAGCAATATCTTTATAAATTCACTCTGGTTTTCACTTAAATGTTTTGAATATGCTGAAGCTAAATTAAACGACCACATGAAATCTTTATCCATCGTACTGGGTTTGGTGCATCTGCCGGTACTCCAAGCCAGATTTATTCTTGACAACATTTGTTGATCCTCACCGGCAACTTTTTTCAAATAAGTTTCAACTGATTTCGTGTCCGTTTTTTTCGAATAAATAAAGTCGGACAAGTCATTCTGCCGGTTGTAGTTGTATTCAATAAAATCTACGGTCAGAAGAAGATCATCAAAATCACGCATGTTCTTCGTAACTTCTTTTTTGCAGGTTGTCAACAGCCTGGATATTTCACTGAACCTGTTTGTCAGATGCCGGTTATCTGAAATAATATCTTTAATTTCCTTTTCCGAGCGCCAGCAGAAAAATTTAAGACTGTCTTCCTGCCCGCATCCCCATTGCGGCGTTTCCGAGTAGATTGATGAGAATATCTTATCCCAGTTTTCATCATATTTCACACCGAAATGGTTCCTGACAAATTGAGGGATAGCATCCATAAAATGATAATCACCTTTGTTTTTAAGAATTTCAGCAGCAATAGTGTAAGTATCCCACTGGCTGCCCTGAAGGTAACGCTTCGGAACCCAGTTGGAGAGAAATATGCCCAAATTGTTTGAGTCGTCAATATTTCCATATACTTCAGCATAAGCATTAATATTTTGAAACTGTTTTTCACCTACACGTGGTCCCCAGGCACACCAATTGACAGCAGGACAGCCTATCAATTTAAAGCCCTTACTTACAACCGTTTGAGCTAACCTATGAATTTTCTCTTTGTTGGTTTCCCAATAATTCCAGTCCATAATTATTATGTCTTTATCAAGCAAATCAAGCACTTCAGCTTCTTTATATAAAGGAACGTCGCCCCAGATAATTGTTTTTTTGCCGATAGTTTTCATGAAACCATTCAGTTTATTTACATATTCTGCCCATATCTGAGGTTTGCTTTTTGTTTCCAATGCCTTTTTTGACAATTCGCCGGCCCCCCACATTACCTCATCACAACCAATATGAACATAAAGACTTGGGAAAATAGAAGCAACCTCATTATAAAGGTCTTTCATCAGGTTTAGCGTTGAATCGTTCACAGGGCAGAGGGCATTAAAATCTTCCCCGGCAGGACCATCGTTCAGAAACTTATATCTTTTTGTTTGGATTATGTACCTGGAATGACCAAAGGATTCTACCTCTGGAATCATTTCTATACCATGGTTTTGAGCGTAATCAACTATCGTCCTTAATTCTTTTGCTGAAAAAGCTCCTTCACACATGTTCAGTTCGGGATGAGATGTAAAAAGATATGCCGACCCCTGGTCATCTGTAAGACGGAAAATAATGGAATTAAAACCTTCTTCCTGGCAAAAATCAATAAGTCTGAAATAATATTCAATAGTTTCGACACCTCTGGGAGCATCTATCATAAATCCACGGAATACCTTTTCCTCAGGGCGATTGGTGGACTTCGCACTGAAACTGATGAAAAGTAATAAAACTAAAATCGATACTAATTTTTGTATTGCCTTCATTGTATTAGACTTTAATAAAAATATTTCTTCTATACATAAAATAAAGCAAAAGCCAGGCAAGGGTTATATTGCCAATAGTCAAAACCAATTGACCGGTATTTTCACCCGCCGGATTTATAATCCAACCAATCAATGTTGTCGTTGTGGAACTGACATTCAGCAAATTGCCAACTACAATCAGATAAATGAAAATGGAATTTACACCAATAACCCTGAAAAATAAAGTCCACTTTTTATAACCCCAAACATCTATGATTAAATAAAACAAGGCAATCAAAAGAAAACTAATACCTCCTGAAAACAGATTGTACGTTGTTGTCCAGCATTTTTTTATAATAGGATAAAATGGACCGATACAAAGTGAGAGCACAATAAGCCCGACTCCAATTGCCACTAAAATGCGAAGTTTCTTTTTTGGCGCAGAATCTTTTTGAAGTAAAATTCTCCCGGCAAAATAACCCATCAGGGTAACACCGGTTGCAGAAATAATACAAAGTAAACCCAGCGCATCGAAAACCCCATTGCCGGCAACCATCTCCCCATCGGCCCCATAAGATAGTCTGCCGGGCAAAAACAACCTGTCGATATAACCATTAATGCAACCTGATGGAGTCAAAATTCCTGCTCCAATTCCGGGTACAGGAATCAACAACTGTACAACGGAGTAGCCAACCAGCAATCCACCTAGCCAGACCAATTGCGTTTTCATCGACCTGGTGTAAATAACAATAAGTGAAGCAATAAAATAGGAAATCCCAATCTGCCCAAGGACACTTGCATACCTTGCGTTTGAAAATCCATTCCGTAAAATTCCATTAAAAATGATACCTAATGAAATCAAAATGAGCATTCTTTTGGCGTTTTTCAAAATCAATTCCTTTTTGGAACTGCCCTTATCAAGTTTTGAAAGCACCGCAATAGGAATAGTGACACCGGAAATAAACATGAATAAAGGAAATATCAAATCTTCAAAATGGAAACCTGCCCAGGTAGCATGTTCCATTTGTCCGGCGAATAACTGAAGCCATCTGTTTGGAAAACACTTCGCGAGTACTTCAATCAAAGCGCCTCCCCCAATAATCCAGAACATATCAAATCCACGCAAAGTATCCAATGATAATAAGCGTGGTTTATGTTCCTGAGCTGGCATTTTGGTTGCTTCATTCATTTTTTCAATGTATGAAAACAGTTTATTTTGGGTCTTATGTCAGAATCTGAATTACATACGCCTGTTAATCTGGCCACATCGAAGTTGGTCCTTTAAAGAGATCTTACTCAAAGTAAAATGTGTTCAAACAAATTTATCTTTTTAATTCATAATTACCATATTTTCTTCCTGTTTAAGGTCCTTTACAGTTATTAACTATTTAGATCAACAATGTGAGCTCTGATAATAACTTTTTGATTCGGGATATCAAGATTGTCGTCACAACGCTGGTTCTTTTGTTCGTGACGAAAGGAGAATAATATGAATGATCCTCTTGGGGCGCTTAACAAAGAAAAAGCACTGCAGTGCTTGACTATGGTGAGTTATATTGATAAAGAAAAAGTCAATTATTATACTGAATTTAAGTCCCCTTTAGGGGGGGTGGGGGTAAAAAATATTGAGGATTAAGCCTCTCCGCCAGCCGGCGGATCGCTTGATCCTCAATGGGGTAACAGCTCAAAGAAAAAGCCTTGCATCCGCTTTCGGCGTCTGCAGCATTTTTTATTTTCCATCCCTTCGTCTGCAAACTTCGTTTGCCACTCGGGCTGCCAAATAAAAAAACCTGATGCTTCGCATCAAGGCTTTTTCTTTGTAGCGGAGGCTGAT
>DCFT01000219.1:2027-2686 GCA_002319885.1 Bacteroidales bacterium UBA1797 | reverse complement strand
CATTAAGAATCTTCAAAAGATAGAACCAATAAGCTAAAACCTTTAAAGTATAGATTGAAATACTATTGTGTAAAATTATATACTCAACTGAGTGAAGAAATTTAACTCACTTAATTCAAAAGAATAAAGCCGGACAAGAAAGTTTAATTCAGAATAATCAGTTATTCTTGTTAGAGTAAGTCTATATGGTTACAGAGAGACATGCAAACCTTAATTATATGTATTGACCGGGACAATGACCTGGGAGAAAAAGCAAAATTGGAAACCCCCATAGTAGGGCGGGAAGCAAACGTTCAGGCTGCCGTCGCACTTGGGATTGCGGATCCAGAAGATTCGGATACGAATACCCTTTTTGGTGGGATCCGAATACTTGATGAAATGCAGGCAAAAGGAGCTGATGTGGAGATTGTTTCTTTTGCAGGGGATAAAAACGTAGGAGTAATCTCTGACCAGAAAATTGCAGAACAGCTCGAGAATTTCCTCAAGAAACATGAGGTACATAGAGCAATATTCGTGTCGGATGGTGCGGAAGACGAAACCCTTATCCCTATAGTACAGTCTCGCATGAAGATTGATTCCGTAAAAAGAATTGTCGTAATGCAGAGTGAGAATCTGGAAAGTACTTACTATATCCTTAAACATGCCTTCAGTGACCCAAA
>DCFT01000219.1:0-1632 GCA_002319885.1 Bacteroidales bacterium UBA1797 | reverse complement strand
TTCGGGCTGGACGACATTATTGCCCTCGAAGGGGAAAGGCTCTGGGCTGCTCTACTTGAACAGAAAATGGTTTTTATAAGTTATACCGCCGCCATACTTACCAGTCTTGTGGCTACTGCATATGGTGCTTTAAAAGTATGGCAACTTTATTCAACCGAAGGAGTCTGGTACTATGGAGCTCTGACTCTCGTTTCAGTTTTCACCAACGCCTCGGTATGGTGGTATTCATTAGCTTTGCTGATTGCAGATATGGGTAAAATATTCGATTTAAAAATGGAAGGAAAACCCATTTATAAAAATATATCTATTTCCCTCTTTATTATCGCAACCGGATTGCTCTTCTGGGGAGCAAGCACTTGTGTTCTGGCATTTTCCTTTTCAGGAGGGGACTATAATAACACTTTTCCAGCCCTCCAGTACTTTGTATACTCGATAATTTTTTCAATCCTTATTGCTCTTGCCGGCATAAAATATTCGGTATCAAACCAGAATTCCGAAAATGAGAAAGGAAAAAAAGAGAGTATAAGTGAAAAGCTTGCCTGAAATTATCAAGTAAAAAAGATTTTACCGAAGAGATTTTAAAATGGAAAATGAAACTGGAAAAATCGAAATTGCTGTGTTAGGTGGTGTAGGTTTCAATTCATATAATGACTATGATACTCTATCGGTGCAGACCCCCTATGGAGAAGTAATCACCTATCATACCATGATTCAAGGCAAAAATATCGCAGTAATTCCCAGGCATGCTGGAAAAAATCACATTCCCCCTCACAGGATTGATTACAGAGCTAATATCTGGGCAATAAATTCTCTTGGAATTAAACGTATTATCTCCACGAATTCCGTTGGGTCAATGCGAGGGCATCCTATAGGCAGTTTTGTTGTGCTTGACGACTTCCTGGATTTTACCCGTAGCAGGCCTTCAACTTTTTACGATGATATTACCGTGCATGTTGATGTTTCTGAGCCCTACTGTCCCGACATAAAGGCAGCTCTTAAAAATGCAATTGAAAAGCAAGGACTTTCTTATACAGAAGGAGTTTATGCCTGCACAGAAGGCCCGCGCTTTGAGACCAGAGCAGAAATTCGTATGATGAGTCAGTTTGCAGATGTTGTTGGCATGACCGGCGTGCCTGAAGTCAATCTTGCAAAAGAACTCAGTCTCTGCTATGCTTCTCTTGCTATTGTCACAAATCAGGCTTGTGGGATGACAACTCAAAAATTAACAGCAGAAGAAGTAACCGAGGTCGTAGGAAAAGCCCAGGATTCGATTTTAAAGATCATTGCGGATACAATCGCAAACATTCCGGAGACTCGGAACTGCAAGTGCATGTATGCACGGATAGGAGCTTCCCTTTAAAATGAATTCAAGTGGCAGCTGGGAGAAAGCGCTGTCAATTTAAGGCTCATCCCATAAGTATGATCCAATAAAGATTCTATTTTATATTAATATAATTATTATGTAATAAAATATATATACTGGATTTACCATAAATAATGTCCCACGCAAGAAAACGTAAAATGAAATGTTTACTTAAAAAGAGTGAAATAAGAAGGTTGCATTTGAGTAATGCTTGATGTGAAGATAAAAGGTTCTTCGATACGTCTCTTAAAGAAAAGTGTATGCTCCTG
>DCFT01000140.1 GCA_002319885.1 Bacteroidales bacterium UBA1797 | reverse complement strand
AAGTGACATTTGAGGAAGAGTACCGGAAAATCCTTTTGGAATCCGGGATAACACCGGATGAAAGATATTTTCCATGATGATTTATATTTCGCTCCTTCAGAGCTAAGGGAAGGTATTATGCGCCAAACCCCCGGCTGGCGCCGGGGGTTATTCATATTTGGCTCTTTCAGAGCCTGTAATTTCTTAAATCTGAGCAAAATATTGAAATTCTCCTCTTTTAACTATCCGTTTAACCATGAATATGTTAATGAACCGATTAAGATTGGGATAAAGATTCGGGGAGGAATGGGGGTGGGTCTCTGTATGATGAAGGCTAAATAAATATAATAGTGAGAAAGCAGTGACACTTCTCAGCACCCACATACATCAATCAAGGGGTCGAGAACTGATTCAGATGGGGATGTGACTTCCAATAATTTCCAAAATCATTCTGATTTCAAAACACCTCTATGAAATTGTCAAGATTTCATTCTGATTTTCAGACATCTTTGTTCCCAGAGTGGACCTAAACGCCTGAATTCTGGAATTATGCGTAAATGATTCAAATGGAAGCTTTCAAATAATCATTATTAACAAGTCTTGCTAAGAACTTGTTAATATTTTACAAAGGCTGACAGACTGTAACAGGCATTGTACCAATGGGGGATATCGGATTCTACATTATTGATTTAATGTCTAATGTGTTAATAATAAATACATGATAAAATGATTGATTTTGCCCGAGAATTTTTACCTGAACTTAAACGAGGTATTCAGAATAAAATTATTACTAATCTTAAAAACTCAATTGATAAGTCTTATGAGATAATAAAGTATAATCATAATTATTTACTAAATGTCCAGCGATTTAATGTCCTAAATGATTTCTGCGAAGAACTTGTCAATAATACAATTTATACATCGATTTGCACAGCCATTATTATATTTTGCTTGACAATAATTCCGCCAGGGAAATGGTTAATGTGTTATCCAAGTGATCTATACGTGTTAATTGTCTTAGTTGTATTAAGTCTCATCATAATATTTTACCAGCTAATTACCATACTAAAAAGTCAATTGTCAGTGAATACTTTGCAATTTGAAATTTATATTATAAGACCTTTTTATTGGCTCTGCAGCTAATGAGTCTGTATAAAGTTAAGAAGAAAGTTTGGAGCAAGCAAGAAATTTCCCTCTGGCCGCTTCACATCTATCCCCTAGAAGGGAAATTTTTCTGTGGTCTAAACGTGACATTTTGATTGGAAACCAGATTTTGAACCCCACTTTAGGGGGGACGGGGAGCGGACATTCTATTTTATCTTCTGTCCCTGGAGAATGGTCTTATACTCTGCTTCGAATTTTCCTTTGCTTATGGCAGTGAGCTTGCCTTGAATGAGTCTCTTCCTGAGTGGATTAACCTTATCAGTGAAAAGAATTCCTTCGAGATGATCATACTCATGCTGTATTATTCTTGCTTTATAGCCATCAAACACATCATTATGATATTGCCAGTTTTCGTCATAATAGCTGATTTTTATGTGCGACTCGCGCATAACTTCTTCTCTCAGACCCGGGATACTCAGACATCCCTCATTCATTGGTTGCAATTCACCACATCTTTCAGATATATTAGCATTTATAAACACTTTTTTGAAACCAGCCAATGAAGGTTCATCTTCTGCAACAGGTGTACCGTCAATTACAAATATTCTGATTGATTTCCCGATCTGCGGGGCAGCAAGACCCATTCCTTCAGAATGATACATAGTTTCAAAAAGATCTTCAATCAACTGATTCAGCGCCGGATAATCGTTGGTTATCTCCTGCGCCACTTTTCTTAAGAGCGGATGTCCATATATTACAATTGGATATATCATTTCTGATGTATATTTTGATTTTTATTAAATTTGTTATCGAGGAAAGACTGAAGAATAATGGATGCACTAATTTTATCTACCATCGATTTATCTTTTCTGTCCTTCTTCTTCACTCCTCCGTCGATCATTGTCCTGATTGCCATCTGCGATGTAAATCTTTCATCAGCAAGATAAATGGTTTTTTCAGGGTATGTTTTTTTTAGTTTTTTTATAAAGGGATTAATATAAACAACAGATTCACTGGGCTGGTTGTTCATCTGCATCGGGTATCCGATAACAAAAGCATCGACTTCATCGGTTAAAAGATAGTCTCTCATAAAGTTGTCAAATTCATGAGGACTAACTGTAATGAGTGGTGAAGCAAAGATCTGCATAGGATCCGTTACAGCCAATCCGATCCTTTTTGATCCATAATCTATTCCGATTATTCTGCCCATAGTTTTGAACAAGCAACAAAAGTACAAATAATATTTAAAAAGGGGATGTATTCAGAGTCATAACGGTGTGTTTAAAAAATAGTAGAGACGTCCAGTTTGGGCGTCTCTACAACATTATTTTCAAAAATATTCAATAATTTTTATTCCGCTTTTGCCACTGGCTCAGCTTCTGTAAATTCCATTGCAGCCAATCGCTGATATGATTTGTACCTCCATTTGGCATTTTCTTCAGCAGCTTTGAAAAGTACTTCAGCTTCACTTGGGAATGATTTCATAAGAGAAGAATAACGTACCTCAGATTTCAGGAATGGCTGGAATTTTGTCCAGTCAGGTTCTTTCGAATCTAAAATAAAAGGATTTTTCCCTTCTTCTTCAAGAAGAGGATTAAACCTGTAAAGATGCCAGTAGCCTGCCTCAACCGCATGTTTTGTTTCCAGTTGGGTTTTGCCCATTCCTTCTTTTAATCCGTGGTTTATGCATGGAGAATAAGCGATTACCAGAGATGGTCCGGGATATGCTTCAGCTTCTTTTATAGCTTTGAGATATTGAGCATTACTTGATCCCATTGCGACCTGGGCAACATAAACATATCCATAGCTCATAGCCATCATACCCAGATCTTTCTTACGGATCTTTTTCCCTGAAGCAGCAAATTTTGCAACTGCTCCGGCAGGTGTGGCCTTTGATGCCTGACCTCCGGTATTTGAATAAACCTCAGTATCGAGAACCAGAATATTAACGTCATCACCGGAAGCTAAAACATGATCAAGACCTCCATATCCGATATCATAGGCCCATCCGTCGCCACCAAAGATCCAATGTGACTTCTTAACAAGATATTCCTTAAGACTCAATATCTCTTTTGCAACTTCCGATTTTTCTTTAGCGCAAGCTTCAATAACCTTTGCAGATGCGGTTCTGGATGCTTCTGCATGATCTTTTTCTTTCAGCCATTCTTCGAAAGCAACTTTAGTATCTGCATTAACAGTGCCGTTTTTAAGAGCTGCTTCCATCCATAAAGCAATACGATCCCTTAACTTGCTGGCACCAAGCGACAGCCCATAGCCATATTCAGCATTGTCCTCAAAAAGTGAGTTTGCCCATGCAGGTCCATGTCCATTTTTGTCAAGAGTATATGGCATTGAAGGAGCTGATCCTCCATAAATCGATGAACAACCTGTAGCATTTGAAACGATCATCCTGTCACCAAAAAGCTGTGTGATTGTCTTAATATAAGGTGTTTCACCACAACCGGCGCAAGCACCTGAAAATTCAAAAAGCGGTTGTGCAAACTGACTGTTTTTGACATTCACAAATTTATCAACAACGGTATCTTTATAACCAACTTTTTCGTGCATGTATGTCCAGCGATCAACCTCATCAAGTTGTGATTCAAGAGGTTTCATTATTAAAGCCTTATTTTTGGAAGGACAAACTTCGGCACAGTTTCCACAACCCGTACAGTCGAGTACACTTACCTGAACTCTGAACTGGAATTGTTTCAGTACGCCGGGAATACCTTTGATAGTTTTTGTTCCTTCCGGAGCATTTGCAAGTTCTTCTTCAGTCAGAAGGAAAGGACGAATTACTGCGTGAGGACAAACATATGAGCATTGGTTGCACTGAATACACTCATCTGGCTGCCATTCAGGTACGTTAACTGCAATACCTCGTTTCTCGTACTGTGAAGTCCCCGATGGGAAAGTTCCATCCTCCCTGCCTATGAATGCACTTACAGGAAGATCATCACCTTTCATACTGTTAATAGGTTCCATGACTTCACGAATGAAATCAGGAATATTACGGTTGTCAACGGCTTTTGATACTTTTATGCCTGCCCATTCTGCGGGAATTTCAACTTTTTCAACATTGCCTCCTTTATCAACAGCAGCATTGTTCATTTTAACAACATCTTCGCCTTTTTTGCCATAGCTCTTATAAATAAACTTCTTCATTTCTGATTCAGCTTTTTCATAAGGGATAACATTTGCGACTTTGAAGAATGCAGCCTGCATAATGGTATTGGTCCGTGTACCAAGACCGAGTTCCTCAGCTAATGCTGTTGCATTTATAATGTAGAAATTAATGTGGTTTTCAGCCATATATTTCTTCATATGGTCGGGAAGCCTTTTTTTTGTCTCTTCAGCGTCCCATATAGAATTAAGGAGGAATGTGCCGTTTTTCTTCAAGCCCTTAAGCATATCATATTTTTCAAGATATGACGGTACATGACAAGCGACAAAATCAGGAGTAATTACGAGATAGGGGGAACGTATAGGTGAGTCACCGAACCGAAGATGAGAAGTTGTTATCCCGCCTGATTTCTTTGAGTCGTATGCGAAATAGGCCTGGCAATACTTGTCGGTCGTTTCTCCGATTATCTTGATAGAGTTTTTATTGGCTCCGACTGTTCCGTCAGATCCCAGTCCATAGAATTTGGCAGAGTAAGTCCCAGGCAGAGCTACGTCAATTTCGGGAATAATAGGCAGAGATCTGAAAGTTACATCATCAACTATACCAACTGTAAACTGGTTCTTTGGTTCCTTCAGTTTCATATTTTCAAAGACCGACAACATTTGTGCCGGCGTTGTATCCTTTGAACTTAATCCAAACCGGCCGCCAATAATCAATGGTCTGACTGCTTTATCATAAAATAATTCTTTCACGTCGAGATAAAGGGGATCTCCATTAGCTCCGGGTTCTTTTGTCTTGTCAAGGACAGTTATCCTTTTAACAGTTGATGGCAGAACATTAAACAAATATTTTGCTGAGAACGGACGATACAGATGTACACTGATAACTCCGGCTTTTTCACCTTTTGCAGCCAGGTAATCAATAGTTTCTTTTATTGTATCATTTACTGAACCCATCGCAATAATAATGTTTTCAGCATCGGGCGCTCCATAATATGTAAATGGTTTATATTCTCTTCCGGTAATTTTTCCGATTTCTGACATATAATCTGCAACTATATCAGGAATTGGCTCGTAAAACTTGTTTGCCGATTCTTTTGCCTGGAAAAAGATATCAGGATTTTGTGCTGTACCTCTGATCATTCCGTGTTCAGGATTTAACGAATTCTTACGGAAATTTGCAAGAGCTTCCATATCAATAAGTTTCCTGAGATCTTCCATATCGATTGCTTCGATTTTCTGTACTTCAGCAGATGAACGGAAGCCGTCAAAAAAATGCATAAAAGGAATTCTTGATTTGATAGCTGAAAGATGAGCGACGCCTGCCAGATCCATAATTTCCTGAACGCTGCTGCTGGCAAGCATAGCAAAGCCTGTTTGCCTTGTAGCATAAATATCACCCTGATCACCGAAAATTGAAAGTGCATGTCCTGCTATTGATCTGGCACTCACATGAAATACTCCCGGTAACAGCTCTCCTGAAATCTTGTACATATTTGGGATCATAAGAAGTAATCCCTGAGAGCAAGTGAAAGTTGAACATAAAGCTCCTCCCTGAAGCACTCCATGTAATGCTCCTGCAGCTCCTGCTTCTGATTGCATCTCAACTACCTTAACTTGTTCTCCAAAAATGTTTTTTAATCCATTAGCAGCCCATTCATCAATGAATTCTGCCATAGTGGAAGATGGTGTGATAGGATATATGCAAGCTACTTCGCTAAACATATATGCAACATGCGCAGCGGCCTGATTGCCGTCGCATGTTATAAATTTTTTTGTTCCCATTGTAAATTATATATGTGATTTAAAAGAATGTTAAAATCCGGTGCAAAAGTATAAAAAATTTCTTCTTGTTATCCTCCATTCATTGAAATGAGGAATTCTTCATTCGACTTAGCCTGTAATAACCTGTCGCGCAGGAATTCCATTGCTTCAACTGAGTTCATGTCGGTAAGGAAGTTACGTAAAACCCATATTTTTTGAAGAATATTTTTATTCAACAGAAGATCTTCTCTACGCGTACTTGAGGCAGGGATGTCAATTGAAGGGAATATCCTCCTGTTCGACAATTTACGGTCGAGCTGTAATTCCATGTTACCTGTTCCTTTAAACTCCTCAAAGATGACATCATCCATTTTTGATCCTGTTTCAGTAAGTGCGGTAGCAAGAATTGTTAGTGATCCGCCGTTCTCGATGTTACGGGCAGCACCAAAAAACCTTTTTGGTTTATGAAGTGCATTGGAGTCAACACCTCCGGACAATACTTTCCCCGATGCCGGAGCTGTTGTATTGAATGCTCTTGCAAGTCTTGTTATTGAGTCTAAAAGTATTACAACATCATGACCACACTCAACAAGCCGTTTTGCTTTTTCAAGAACTATATTGGCAACACGGCAATGACGTTCTGCCGGTTCATCAAATGTAGAAGCTATAACTTCAGCCTTAACATTTCTCGCCATATCTGTTACCTCTTCAGGCCGTTCATCAATAAGCAATATCATCAGATAAACTTCCGGGTGGTATTTGGCTATGGCATTAGCAATTTCCTGAAGGAGAATGGTCTTCCCTGTTTTGGGTTGAGCAACAATAAGTCCGCGCTGACCTTTTCCAATAGGGGTGAACATATCAATAACCCTTACCGATAACGATCCTTCTCCCGGCTGGCAAAGAGTAAACTTCTCATCGGGGAAAAGAGGCGTCAGAAAATCAAAAGGAACTCTGTCTCTTATAAAATCGGGACTTCTGCCATTAATTTCATCAACTTTAATAAGAGGAAAATATTTTTCACCCTCTTTTGGCGGTCTTATCGAACCTTTGATTGTATCACCTGTCTTAAGTCCAAAAAGTTTTATCTGAGACTGAGATACATAAATATCATCGGGCGAGTTAAGATAATTATAATCGGGAGATCTTAGGAATCCGTACCCGTCAGGCATAATTTCAAGGACACCTGTATTATAAATGATGCCTTCAAAATCATATGGTCTCTCTTTTTTTTCTTCCCTGATCTGAACCGGCTCGCGAAGAGGCTCTTTTACCGGCTGATCAACAATTATATCGCCAAAATATGTATCTGGCGAGGCCTTAGTTTCTTCTACCGGACTATCACCAGTGAGAGCCAGGATGGAGTTATCTATAACAGGTTCTGAAACTGGTTCTGATCTGTGCTTCTCAAAATTAATTGCAGATGGATTATTAAAATTTTCCTTCCTCTCATTCTTTTCTTCAAGTTTTTGATCAGTTCTCCATTTTGGAGCTTTTCTGTTTTCGCGCAATTGTTCCGGGTTTTTAAACAAGTCGGGTTTCTCATCAGATTTCTCAGATCTTTTTGCCTGTTCCTGCCAATCACCCTTCCGGGGTTCCGGTCTCTTCACTCCATCAGGAGAAACTGACATTACAGATTCTATAGTTCTTTTTACTACAGGTTTTAAAGTTCTGGGACGTTTGCCTCTTCTTAATGCGGATTCAGCATCGGTGCCAGTGACATCGGGTGAAGCTTGCATTTCTTCTTTTTCAGCCTTTTGCGGGCTGTTATTATCTGTGGCTTCAATAGCCTGCTGGTCAAGGATTTTGTAAATTAAATCCTGTTTTTTCAAAGATTCTGCTTTTTTGATTTTAAGTTCCTTTGCTATCTCCTTTAACTCAGGAAGCAGTTTCTTACTTAATTCAAGAATGTCGTACATATTGTAATGATAAATGGAATATAAGAGATCTTAATGATTTTGCTGGAAACTCGGGTCAAGAAATGAAGATGAGCCCGATGGATTATGCTGTTATTAATTCACATATCCTAAAAACTGCTGCAATATTAAATAAAATTGCTAATATATTTCGTAATTTATTCTATCAAAAATGCAACGGAGTTTATCAAATCAATTAATAATTTGATATTCAATATGAAAAATAACGTTGCAATTTACTAAAAAACTATTATTCAACAAAAAAAATAAGTATTTTGTATTGTATTGTAGTTTTTTTTTTAGTAAAATTGTGCCTATTGCCTGATCTCTCTTCGAAAAACTAAAAACTGGCCTGTAGATGCGTCAGCTAAAGATAACAAAACAAGTTACTAACCGTGACACTCCATCGCTGGATAAATATCTTCAGGAGATTGGAAGAGTTGATCTTATTTCTCCCGAGGAAGAGGTTATTCTGGCCAGAAGGATTAAATCGGGTGAAACAGAAGCTCTGAGAAAACTCGTAAAAGCGAATCTTCGTTTTGTTGTATCAGTCGCAAAACAGTATCAAAATCAGGGGATGAGTCTGCCCGATCTTATAAATGAAGGGAATCTTGGTTTGATGAAGGCAGCCCAGCGTTTTGATGAGACCCGCGGATTTAAATTCATCTCTTATGCCGTATGGTGGATTCGTCAGGCAATCCTGCAGGCTCTTGCAGAACAGGCAAGGATTGTAAGGCTTCCTGTTAATAAAATAGGATCAATTAACCGGATTAACAGAGCCTTTTCAAAGCTGGAACAGGAGTATGAAAGGGAACCTTCATCACAGGAGATAGCAGAGATACTCGAAATGATACCTGAAGAGGTAAAGGATGCTCTTAAAACAAATGGACGTACTGTCAGTATGGATGCTCCCATAAGTGCTGAGGAGGATAATAATATGTACGATGTTCTGCAAAGCGCAGATACTCCAAGTCCTGATAAAAATCTCATCAATGAATCCCTGGCCTATGAGATTGAGAGGGCACTGAGTACCCTTTCACCCAGGGAATCGAAGGTACTGAAATTATACTTTGGTTTGGGTATGAAACATCCCTATACTCTCGAGGAGATCGGCGAGGAATTAAGTCTTACCAGGGAAAGAGTGAGACAAATAAAGGAAAAAGCTATCAAAAGGATTCAGTTTACTACACGTTGCAGGATTCTGAAATCATACCTCGGATAACAATTTGTTTCTATCTTTGCCAAAAGTTTAATAAATGGACCACCTTGTTTCCCCTTCTCTGCTGGCATCTGATTTTGCCCATCTCGAAAATGAAATCCAGATGATAAACAGGAGTGATGCTGATTGGCTTCACCTTGATATTATGGACGGCGTTTTTGTACCAAACATCTCTTTCGGATTTCCTGTAATCAAAGCGGTAAAAAAGATTGCTGCAAAACCTCTCGATGTTCACCTTATGATAGTGGACCCTGACAGGTACCTGACCCGGTTTGGTGAGGCAGGAGCGAATAACCTGACAGTTCAGTATGAAGCCTGCACTCATCTGAACAGAACAGTAAGCGAAATACGTAACCTCGGAATGACAGCCGGCGTAGCACTAAACCCTCATACACCTGTATTACTCCTTAAAAATGTACTTCCATATATTGATATGGTCCTGATAATGACCGTCAATCCGGGTTTCGGCGGACAATTATTCATCAAAGAGAGCTATAATAAAATTACTGAGCTGCATAAAATGATTGATGCCGGGGGTTATAATGTTCTGATTGAAGTTGATGGAGGTGTTGATACTTCTAATGCCGGAAAACTTGTTGAATCTGGCGCAAATGTTCTTGTTGCAGGAAGCTCGGTATTTAATTCAGCCGATCCGGAGGGGACAATACGGAAATTAAAAAGACTTTTCTGAAAGATAAACTCCTTAGCCGCTACTCGGCTTTCCCCCTAATGAGATTTTTTTTGTGATTAAACCCCCTCCATCAGCTTTGCTGACATCTCCCTCAAGGGGGGAGAAAATTCTGCAATGCTTAGATGAATTTCACTAAAACGCAGAGATTTTTCCCCTTTCTGGGGGGAAACTAAAAGGGGGGTCTATCGATTCTTTAATATACTCTATTATCTCCCCAACTTTTTCAGGCTGAAACCACCTGATATCCTTATCCTTACTCCACCATGTCATTTGTCGTTTTGCATATCGTCTGCTGTTTCTCTTTATTAGTTCAATAGCTCTCTCTTTACTTATTTTCCCATCAAAAAAATCAAAAAACTCCTTGTAACCAACACTATTTGTAGCATTGAACTGTCTGAAATCATAAAGTCGTCGTGCTTCGTCTTCCAGACCCTGAATAACCATCTCATCAACTCTGGAATTAATTCTTTCGTACAGGATATCACGGAGCCTGTCGAGGCCGATCTTGATTATCCCAAAGTCTCTTTCTCTTTTTTGTTTTCCAAGAAATGAAGAATATGGTCTTCCGGTTGTTTCACAGATCTCAAGTGCTCTTATTATCCGTTTATAATTTTTCAGATCAACTTTTGCATAGTGTCCGGGATCGAGTAGTTTTAAAGCTACCCTTAATCCTTCTATTCCTTCTTCCCTGTATCTTCTGATATATTTTTCCCTGATAGCAGGATCAACATCAGGTATATTGTCAATGCCATTACAGACAGCATCGATATACATTCCTGAACCACCTGACATCAGAATGATATTATTTTTGATGAAGAGCTTCGGAAGAAGCTCCAGAACATCTCTTTCGAAAAGACTTGAGCTGTAATATTCTTCTATCGATAAGAATCTTATAAAGTGATGTTTTATTGTTTCCAGTTGCAAATCCGAAGGAACTGCTGTACCGATTCTCATTTCCCTGAAAAACTGACGGGAATCAGCCGATATTATTTCACATTTGAAATGTTGCGCGAGCACAATGGAAACATCAGTCTTGCCCACTCCTGTCGGTCCAAGCAAAACTATAAGAATATTTTTCATTAAGATTTGAACCTCTGAAGCTTATTCTTCGTCTTCGTTTAAGTTTTCAATATTTTCGAAATCGGGCAGAGTTTCTTCATCGTCACCGTTGAGGAAAAGCTCATCTACTTCGGGTTCAATATCATCATCATCATCATCATCATCGGAAACAACAATATTATTATAAAGTTTCCGTGATGTCCCTCCAAAGATTACTTGTTTTGGAGGTACTCCTTTAGAATTTGTACAGGAAGGGTACTCACGACCATCAATTTCTTTTGCCTCGCCAGTATACTCAACAAAGAGAGATCTTTCGTTAAAAAAATCGAATACATAGATCAGTTTCTGGTTCTTGCGGAAAATAATATCTTCCAGAACTGCAACTTCCATAGTTGAAGAACCTGTACCCATATCAAAAAGGGTAAATTCTTCCTCTTTCTCCCAATTGTCGGTTGCCATAAAAAATGAAGCCATCTGTGATTTATCGAACTCCAGTTCATCCTGAATCATGTTATGAAAATCCAGTAACGTATGGGTATCGAGAAATTCAAATTCCCTGACAAATGACTCATCTTCATCTGATAAAACTACAAATTTGTAAACCATAATATGTATTAATTCGATGGGTGCAATATAATATTTTTTAGATTACAATATTCCAGCTAAATTTTTTTTTGAAGAAATTCTATTGTGTCAATTCCATCGGCGTAATCCCATAAATGTGGCAACTGGGCCTTCCCAAACGGAATATAATGTTTCCCAACAACACATTGAATCTTGTTCTTCAGTAGTTCTTTCTGCTGTTTTACAGCATCTTGAGATTCATAGTATTCAAAATAAAGGACAGAAACCGGCGATGAAATATTTGTATTTTGTTTCATTAACAGATTACCTGTATCAAAAAAAGGCTCTTTATTCACCAGGTAAACTGCTTTATTATAATCGTAATTATTTGCATATTTTGTATGGTTTATTACTCCTTTAAAATTCTCCCATTGTCTTGCAATTGTTTCTAAATCATATCCAACCGGAACATAAATCTTTGAAACATTTCTGCATCCAAGACCGAAATAGGAAAAAACATCAGTACCAAGATCTTTCAGTTCATCATCACTTTCATCTCCTTCAATAATAGCAATGCTGTTTCTGTTTTTTCTGATAATATTCGGATATTTGCCAAAATAATAGTCAAAGTACCTGGAGCTGTTATCACTGCCAGTAGCAATTACTGTGTCAAAATGAGTGAGTATCCCTTCAGTGAATTCAATACTATCTTTAAAACCAGGATTGATAGAGATAAGAAGATTACTTATAAAGGTTATCAGTTCAGTATCCTTTGAACTTGTTTTGGCAATGAGATTATTCCCGCTTATAAGTACTGAAAGGAAGTCGTGAAAGCCAACCAATGGAATATTGCCTGCCATTATTACACCAACCCTCAGCGGCTTTCTTTGCTTCTCCAGTCCGGGATAGGCGCTAGTCCATTTGACCAGATTTTCTTCTGTTAATTCGTTTGCTATGGATGATATCGCCATTCTCACATTCTCAGACGTGAACCATGGGTTATGTGTATGTTGATTGTCAATCAATGAATGCAGCGGTGATCCTTCATTACCATTCTCCCCTGAATTTGTTTCAGAATGATATTCATTTAAAGAATTCCTCAGAATTTCCCCAAGTAAAGCAAATGATTTGATTCTCTTTTCAAGATCCATAATAATGAAATATTGCAGGGAGCAAATTTACGGATTTTGATTTATAAAATGAAGGCCGTTGAAAAAGTCCTTTTTAATCACAAACCTGCCTGTCCTGCAAGTGGTTCAGGACAGGTTCAAAGCCTAAAGTCAGAAACAAAAAATTCATTCCGATAGCTCCCGATTGCTATAGGGACGGAACTTTGTGTTAACTTCACCCCTGCAATCTGGCCACTAAGCTTGAGGCTGTATCAAAAGTCTAAATCTTTTAACCACAAATCGAAGCGAAGCGAAGATCCCGACCGAAGCGTTGGGAGGGCACAAAGGAAATTCACAAAGGACACAAAAGGTTATAATAATACAGCAACAGGTTTTAGACGTGTTGCTGTATTAATTGTTTTTGATAATTATTTTAAAGAATAGTTGATCGGGACCATATACCAAACAGGCACATTCTTCCCTTTCAATTTTCCGGGCGTAAACCTGGGAAGTGATTTTACAACTCTGATTGATTCATTATCAAGCATTGGATCAACTTCTCTGAGTACGGAAACATTAGAAACTGATCCATCTTTATTTACCTTAAAACGTGCGATTACCTTGCCTTGTATCCCTTTTGCTCTCGCTTCTTTTGGGTATCGTGTACTGTCAGCAATGTATTTAAGCAACGCAGCATCTCCTCCCGGGAAAACCGGCATTTGATCAACAACCTGATAGGCACCATCCTTCATTCCTTTATTGGTTTGTTTATCAGTCGATCCTGCAGGGGGAGTAATCTCTTTCTTATCAGCAGTGGATTTTTGTCCGGCGACATTTAACGAGGCGAATATGGTAATCGAGAGCGAGGCTGCAATAACAATCATAAATTTTGATCTTCCCGGTTTAATAACAGTTATTTTTGATTTCATAATTATTAATTTTTATTGGTTAAAGATTTTATATGTTTTAAATATGCAGGAAACTATGAGGAATTTTCCCTACCCGGATATAATTTTCTATTCCGGCAGTTTCCCGGGCATTTTTAATGAAGAATTTGTTGTTGAGTCAGAAACAGATCTGTCAAGTGCAAAGTTTATTGGCACCATATACCAGACCGGGACAGGCTTCCCTCCCTGTCTTCCGGGTATAAATGAGGGAAGTGTACCTACTACTCTTATAGCTTCTTCATCAAGTTCAGGACTCACGCTCTTCAGGACGCTGATTCTGTCGACACCTCCTTCTGAAGTAACACAGAATCTGACAATTACTTTTCCCTGAATCTTATTTGTTTTTGCAGTTTCAGGGTATCTTGTGTTTTTGGCCAGGTAGGAGAGGAGAGCAATGTCTCCACCATTAAACATTGGCATTTCTTCCGCAATAACAAAAGGCGTTTCCTGATCAGGTAAACCGGATTTAGATTCAGCGACTGTATTATTTTTAACAGTTTTTTTCCCGGCAGCACAGGAAAACAAAATAATACTTGCAATAATAACAACAGCTATAAGTCCAATGAACTTCATAATCGCTGTTACGATGATTGATTTCCTTGTTTTCATTTTTGTACACTTTTTAAGAGATAATTAAACAACTTAAAATTTGATATAGTTAACCAAATCAAAGGTACAACGAAATAAATAGTTATGCAACTAAATCTTTAATTAATATAAAAACCTTATGATTTTTATGACAAGGTATTTCAATAATCAGCAGGCTCTGCTGGAATTGACCTTGAGCAATAGCCCTGCATCAATAGATTGTAAATAAAAGAAAAGGACTACTCATTTCAGAGTGAAGTTGATCGGTACCATATACCAGACTGGAACTGCTTTGCCGCCTTGTTTTCCGGGGCTAAATGTAGGGAGTGAATTTACAACCCTTAAAGCTTCAGCATCAAGCTCAGGCGAAACGCCTTTAAGAACGCTTGCCTTACTTACTCCGCCATCAGGTTTTATACAAAAGCGTATTATAACTTTTCCCTGAATATTATGGTTTTTGGAATTTTCAGGATACCTGGTATTTTCTGCAATGTATTTCAGAAGTTCGGCATCACCACCCGGAAACATTGGCATTTCTTCAACAATAACAAATGGTTCATAATCCGGCCCTTTTGTTAATTCTTCAGTTGAAACAGGTTTGTTTCCATTTGATTCTGAAGGTGGAGGCGGAGGAGGTGGTGGCAATAATTCTTCTGCGGATTGTATTGTTGAGTTTTTTGCTGATATCTCCGGAATTAATTGCTTTATAAAAGAGTTAGGAATCTCTCTGAATGCCGATATTGACAGTAAAACAATCGCGATTAATGGCATAACAACTACTATTTTGATACTTGCAAGAGCCGAGGTGCGTTTTTTCGTCATCATCACCATTCTTTTCTTAATCAGCGACGGATTCGAAAAGCTATTGGTGAGATTGAAAGCTTTCGATTTAAAAACCTGGTTCAACAGCAGGCTCTGGTAGCTTACTAATGGTATTCCTGAACTAAGGCACTCCTGGTCGGCCTGATATTCATGAATAGCTCGTAACGATCTGTTGAACAGGTAAATAATCGGATTGAACCATTGAAAAGCTTTTATAAATTCAATAAAGATTATGTCGATGAAATGATTCTGTTTGAGGTGATTTTGTTCATGTCTGATAATCTCGTTAGCCTCATCTTTTCTTAACCTTTTATTAATAAAGATATATCCCATTGCTGAAAACCCGGATGTATTAAAACCGTTAAATTTTATAATACGGCTCCCCTCATCTCTATGACGTAAAATTAGAAAAATCAGATTGAAAAGATCGATTAATAGTTTGATTATGAACGTAATAACGCCTATAAAATAAATTGAATGAATTGTCTGAAGTAAACTGCCATTAAATAAACCGGAACTTAACGATTTAGTCCCATTGGCACTTGCAGTGATGAATACTTCTGAAAGAAACTTGCCAAAAAAATTAATATTCAATGGTTTAATAGTCTGCAAAGTGATTAATGGCAAAATCAAAGCTGATAATAATGAAAGAAGGATATATGCCCTGTTACGGCTGTATGAAGTATCCCTGCTTAACAGAATTGAATATACAAGGTAAAAGGTGATCAGGTAAAGAGCAACTTTTATCATATATGTTAATAAGGCACTCATTATTTCATTTTTTGCTTTTTAACTTCACCTTCCATTATTTTCATGATCTCTTCCATCTCTTTTACAGAAATGCCCTTTTCTTTTGCAAAAAAACTGACCATTTTTTCAAAGGAATTTGAGAAATAGTCTTTTACAAAAGTGTTGAGATGTGATTTTGAATATTCACTTTTAGAAACAACCGGATAATATTCGTGTGTCCTTCCATAAGCTTTGTGATAAACAAATCCTTTATCCTGTAAGATTCTTACAATTGTACTAATTGTATTGTATGCTGGTTTTGGATCGTCAAAGTGTTCGAGAATCTCTTTTACAAATCCTTTTTTTATTTTCCATAGAACCTGCATCACTTCTTCTTCAGCTCTTGTTAAGTCTCTCATATTAAATATATTACAGATAATTTATCTCCCACCTGTGATTTTGATTTTTCAGTTAAATCACTATCAAATATACAACGAATAGATTAGTTATGCAACTAAAAGAGTAATTATTTTATCGGGCATTAACATGAAATGAGTCTTAAAACAAACCGGACTATTATGCAGGTTAAACCGTTGGAGAAAGATTTGACTTGGTTTTGAAGTTAGAAACAGGAGCATGGAAGACTATAAAACCTTCATAACCATTTTCCCGGGACGATCTCTCATAGTAATTTACTTATCAGTTAAATAATGTTGTATTTCCAGTTAATATTTTCTATAATCAAACAAGTATTCTGCTGATTCTAGGAAAAATATTGTACTTTTATTGTTTTTAACGACACACAGCTGAAGATAGGATAAATGAAGAAAAGTATTTTAAAAATAGCTATTTTCAAGGAAAACCTAAAGATTTCATTTCGTGCGATTAAATCCAACAAAGTCCGGGCTATACTCACAATTTGTATAATAGCCATTGGTATTATGGCTCTGGTAGGAATTCTTACTGCAATTGATTCTATAAAAACCTCCCTTACAAATCAGTTTACCATGATGGGAGCAAATTCATTCACAATTACTTCACAAAGCATGAATTTTGAGAGAGGGGACAGGTCAAGGGCGAAGAATTTCTCAAGGATATCTTACAGGGAAGCAGAGGAATTTAAAAACCGTTTTACAGAGGCAGCCTGGGTTGGTGTTTCTTTTAATGCTTC
The DNA here is from genome assembly GCA_002319885.1 of Bacteroidales bacterium UBA1797. GTDB lineage: Bacteria > Bacteroidota > Bacteroidia > Bacteroidales > VadinHA17 > LD21. Next base: position 13,121 of record DCFT01000140.1, on the reverse strand, counting down.
AGGTCTTTCGACTGTAAAATATGGTTCCGAGAAGACAAATCCGAATGTAAATTTATTGGGGGTTGATGAGAACCATCTGGCAGTTTCGGGGTATGAAATTGAATCGGGGAGAAATTTCAGTGCGGATGAGATTCAGCAGATCCGTCACTTTGTTATAATCGGTTCAGACGTTGCGAAAGATCTCTTTCCAACAGGGGTTGATCCGTTGGGCAAGGAGATAACTGTAGCCGGTTTAAAACTTTTAGTAACCGGTGTTTTGAAAAGTAAAGGTTCAGGTATCGGTAATCCCGACCGGGTTTGTTTTATGCCTGTCACAACCGCGCGGGAATATTTTTCCAGGCCGGATATGACATTTTCTATTACTATTATGCCAATGAACCCTGTTAACCTCGATGTGATGACAGGCGAAGCAGAGGCTGTCTTCAGAACAGTTCGTAATCTTAATCCAAGAGATGAATCTGATTTTAATATTTCAAAAAGTGACAATATTGTAAATATGCTCCTTAAGAACCTCAGATTTGTAACTCTGGCCGCTACGATAATCGGTATTGTTACTTTATTTGGAGCAGCAGTCGGACTTATGAATATTATGCTTGTGTCAGTTACTGAGCGTACACGGGAAATAGGAGTACGGAAAGCTATAGGGGCAAAAACACAGACCATTAAGTATCAATTTCTTTTTGAATCGATAATGATTGGTCAGCTTGGAGGTGCTTTTGGAATTATTCTTGGAATAATGATCGGAAACGTAGTATCATCGATGCTAAAATCAAGTTTTGTAATCCCCTGGATTTGGGTAATGACCGGTATAATTGTCTGTTTTATTGTAGGTGTAGTTTCTGGATATGCACCGGCAGTAAAAGCAGCTAATATTGATCCAATTGAAGCTTTAAGGTATGAATAAAATATCAGAAAATGGAAAAATTTGTTATTCAGGAAGAGTTGAAAAACTGTCCGGGTATTACTTATTATCCCGACACCAATAAACTTGAACTGGTAGGACGATCGATCCCTGAAAATCCCGAGCTTATTTTTCGTCGACTGGAGGAATGGATTACCCTTCATTTTGAAAATAGCCAGGGTCTTGATGTGAGTATTCAGCTTGAATATATAAATAGTGGTTCTTCAAAGTATCTATATGAGATATTGAAAAGATTAACAGGCTATGGGCGCTCGGGCAAGAATGTTAAAATGAAGTGGCTCTATGAAGAAGATGATGAGGGTATGCTTGAACTTGGAGAACATTACCGCGATACTGCAGGAATACCGCTTGACATTAATATGATTGTATAAAAAAGAAAGGGACGTTGTGCACAACGTCCCTTTCTTTTTATCGTAATGACGGTGCATGCACCGTCATTACAGTTACTTAACAGTGTTCATATGAGCAATAAGGTCGAGGAGTTTACATGAGTAAGCCCATTCATTATCGTACCATGCTACTACCTTAACAAAATTTTCATTTAGAGAGATCCCTGCTCCGGCATCAAAGATAGATGTACGGGAATCGCCAATAAAATCACTGGAAACAACAGAATCTTCAGTGTATCCCAAAATTCCTTTCAGAGGACCGTCAGCAGCAGTCTTCATTGCTTTTTTAATATCTTCGTAGCTGGCTGCTTTTTCAAGACGGCATGTAAGATCTACAACTGAAACATTAAGGGTAGGAACCCTGAAAGACATCCCGGTAAGCTTACCTTTAAGTTCGGGAATAACTTTAGTTACTGCTTTTGCAGCACCTGTTGATGATGGTATAATATTACCTGCAGCTGCACGACCGCCTCTCCAATCCTTTTTCGAAGGACCATCGACTGTTTTCTGTGTTGCGGTTGTTGAATGAACGGTTGTCATGAGGCCTTCGAGGATCCCAAAATTATCGTGGAGCACCTTTGTAATTGGAGCCAGACAGTTTGTAGTGCATGAAGCATTTGATACAAACTGCATATCAGCACTATATTTATTATGGTTAACACCCATTACAAACATAGGGGTATCATCTTTGGAGGGAGCCGACATTACTACATGTTTTGCACCAGCGGTAATATGACCCATGGCACTTTCCTTTGTAAGAAAAAGACCAGTGGATTCAATTACATATTCAGCGCCAACCTCATTCCATTTCAGGGTCGAAGGATCTTTCTCAGCAGTTATACGAATACTCTGGCCATTTACTATAAGCTTGCCATCTTTAACTTCAACTTTTCCGTCGAAGCGCCCGTGAATAGTGTCGTACTGAAGCATATAAGCAATATAGTCAACTTCCAGGAGGTCGTTGATTCCAACTATTTCTATATCGTTCCTCTTTATGGCAGCCCTGAAGGCCAGTCGGCCGATTCTGCCAAAACCGTTGATACCTACTTTAATTTTTGACATTTCTGTTACATTAATTAGTTAATAAATTGACTCACAAAAATAGTATTTTCCTTGGAAATGTCAATAGCAAATCAGGTCATTCACTCTTTTTTCTCCTGAAGATATTTGATAGCTTATTTGATTCAGGATCAAGCGGGTCTAAAATTATTCCGAATCTGTAGCTGACAAATAATGAAAAAAACAACGCTTTGTTATCAGAACCGTACATTATTGGTATCTTTTTTGGAAAAGCATTAATCTGGGCACCAAGTTCTATTGCATGAATTACTTTATCCTCTTTGCTATATTCAAAATTGAAACCACCTTTAGCATATAGCCCGGGTAAAAATTTGATCCCATCAAAGCCCTTTGTAAAAGCAGCCTTGCTGTAAATATCTTGTGGTGAGGCGATTGAAGAATCAAATATTTTATCGATTAACTCTGTATCCCCATTTGGAAGCAAATGTAATACCCTGTAGTATATTGGTTTATAAATAGCAAGAACTGGTCCTGCAGTATAGAAATATCTGACAGCTATTCCACCAAGATCCGCTTTTTTGAATATTTCATGTTGATGGCCGATACCCGACCTGACGAAAATTGTTGAATTGAGCTTGCCGAAGATAAAAGAACTGCCCTGAACCCAATAACTCGATTGTTTATATTCTTTGATAAGCTTGAGAGTTCCGGCATCTACTTCAAATAGATTTTTATTGCGGAAATCAATTCGTCTTGCTCCACGATAGCTCAAACCAACACCATCAGTATTAAGAAGAATGGCGAATGATTTTTCGTTACGAAAAAAAACTTTCTGCTGTTCGTTTAATTCACCCTGTGCATACAACGAAAATGTTCCATACAAAACTATAACCGCTAATATAAGCAGCCTCTTCATTTTTGCTAACTTATAAAGTTGGATGGATCAAAAGAACAACCCGGAAATCAGACATTGCTGACCGGCTGTTCAGTACTAGCCCTGGAATGACCTTTTGAATAAGCAGGACAATCCTTTTTATTGCATGAACTAACTACAATAGCAGTAATAAACGTTACAAGAAATATAACAGCAATTTTTTTCATAGTGATTCATTAATTAATAGCTACAAAAATATACTTTTCATTTTAAAAACAATCTTTATGCCAAAATTAATATTTAAGAGCATTGAAACATAAGTAAAATGATTTATTTCTCAATATTTTGACGTGTAGTTTGATTCGTTAGGTAAGAATGTAAAAAATAGCGGTTAAAACGATAAGTGCCCTGATATTATCAGTAGTCCGTTTTACCGGCATATGTAAAAAATCTAATTCACAATATAATCATAAATACTGTTATCGCTTAATAGCTTCTGGATTTTATATGCTCAAGCAAATTACTGCGATTATTATCTTAAAAACAGTGAAACGTTTTATTGTTATCAGTATATAATATTTCTGAAAATATTAATATTAATTTCCCCTGTGTTTTGCAGAGACGCCTACGTTGTACAGAGACGCCCAAGTTGGGCGTCTCTACAATACACCGACATCATTGTATTATAATGCCATAGATATTATAAATGTAATTTTTTTATAAATTTTCTGCCTAGAAAATCATCCAAACAGTTAACTTTAGCAAGTTTTAATTGAATCGTCTACGGGAAAATGAATTTAAACGATAAAAGAAGCCATTTCGTAACTAAACGTACCACAAAGAAATGGCTTATTCTGGCTGGGTTTTTAATTGCCCTGATATTTCTAAGAGCCGGGAAAGCAATAGTCACCTACACCTCTTCTGATAAATATTGTGTCTCCTGCCATATTCACCCTATGGCGGATCAGAGCTGGAAGCTTTCTCCTCATTATAATAATCGAACCGGCAATATAGTCCATTGTGCCGAGTGCCACTTACCTCCCGAAGGACACGGATATCTTTTTGCAAAAGCAAAGCATGGGTTAAAAGATATTTACGGATATCTTTTTAAAGATAGTGCCAAAATTGACTGGCAGACAAAAAAATTATTGGAAAATGCCAAAGGATTTGTATATGAGAAATCGTGTATTGAATGTCATCAGAACCTGTTCCCTGTAACCTTATCTCTTGACGGAGGGAATGCTCATCTTTTATATACCACGAGCAAGGAACCGTTGACTTGTATAAACTGTCATCTGAATGTAGGCCATTTTGATAAAAATTCTCTTCATGCCCATAACACAAATTTTGGTGTTACGGTTACCGTAAATCAGGATATTTATACAGAGCCGGCCAGGGTTGACAAATTTGAGAATTATACTGAAAAAATTCCCGGTTCAAATGTATCATTTGATATGGTGGCATTACCCGGAGGAAAATTTACGATGGGCAGTCCCGATAATGAACCTCTTCGTAAAAAAGACGAAGGCCCTTTACATAAAGTAAGTCTTTCTAAATTCTGGATAGCTAAAACAGAGGTGACATGGGATGAATACATGGCATTTTTCAGAGCTACAGGTTCACAGGGAAGGACTGAAGGACAAGTCGTTACCAAGAAAAATGTCGATGCTATAAGTGGGGCAACTCCACCCTGGGGCGCTCCTGATCAGGGATGGGGAAAAGGGACCAGGCCGGCGATTACCATGACCTGGCATGCTGCCAATGTCTATTGCCAATGGCTCTCCAAAGTCACAGGCAAAAAGTACAGACTACCGACTGAGGCAGAATGGGAATATGCGTGCAGAGCAGGAACTGAAACACCTTATTTTTTCCCGGGAAACCCAAAAGATTTTACATCTACCGGCCTTTTAAGGAAGATTTTTGGCCCCGATACAGCCGTAATATCATCGAGGGTAATCTACAAGGTAAACAGTAATTCTAAAACACAGGAACCAAAGTCGGTGAAAGAAAATCCTTTCGGTTTGAAAAACATGTCAGGCAACGTATCTGAATTTTGTCTGGATTACTATTCCCCCGACACCTATAAGTCAGATTCTGTTGAAGTTGTGAACCCTCGTGGCCCTTCCGGCGGACATGAACATGTTATAAGAGGAGGTTCTTTTAAAAACGATGCAAAGGATGTCAGAAGTGCATCTCGTGATTACACTAGGACCAAAGACTGGCTTGTTACAGATCCACAGATGCCTAAAAGTATTTGGTGGTATTCCGATTGTATTGACGTCGGATTCAGGGTGGTATGTGAGGCTGACAGCAGCATTGGAAAATAAAAAGAATATTTTAACACTATTGATATGCAGAATATTGACAGAAGAAAATTCATAGGGACTACAGCCCTTGCGGGTCTTGGTCTTGCGGGTGCAGGTGCACTGATGACAGCTTGCAAAAGAAAACCTGATGATAAAGCACTTGGTCTTGCTCCGATATTAAGAGGTGCTCCAAAGGGTAAAAAATTAAGAGCCGGACTGGTTGGTTGCGGAGCTAGAGGGACAGGAGCAGCTATTAATTTCATAAGTGCAGGACCTGATCTTGAAATTATTGCTCTTGCTGATGTTTTTCAGGATAAAATAGATGCGTGCAGAGAAAGATTCGCATCATTTAATCTGCCTATTCCGGTAGAAAACTGTTTTGTGGGACTCGATGCATATAAAAAACTGATGGCACTTCCTGAAGTTGATGTTGTAATATTAGCCACACCATGTAAATTCCGGCCAATACAATTTCTTGAAGCAGTTCAGAATAACAAACATTCTTTTCTTGAGAAACCCTTGGCTGTTGATCCTGTTGGGATTCGTTCTATCATAACAACTGCAAAAAAAGCTGAAGCCATAGGCTTATGTGTTGTAACTGGTACACAAAGGCGTCATCAGGAAGATTACATTGAAACCTATAAACAAATTGTTGGTGGGGCAATTGGTACTTTAACTTCTGCCAAAGCATACTGGAATCAGGATCATGTCTGGTTTCGTGAACGCGAAAAAGGCTGGAATGATATGGAATATATGATCCGGAACTGGAACAATTTCTGCTGGTTAAGCGGGGATCATATCCTCGACACTCACGTACATAACATAGATGTAATCAACTGGTTTCTTGGAAAACATCCCGAAAAAGCAATAGGTTACGGGGGTAGAGCCAGGAGAGTCACTGGAGATCAGTACGACTTCTTCAGCATTGACTTTGATTATGGTACCGGTGTAAGCTCTCATAGCATGTGTCGTCAGATTGACAGCTGCGCTAACGGAACCGGTGAAATTGTTATGGGAACCGAAGGTTTTACAAACTGCGTTAACACTATCTGGGACCTTAAAGGAAAGGTTAAATGGCAATTTGAATATCCTAAAGATGAAAATGGAAATTCTATGAATGCTGTTAAGATTCCTCCGTATGTACAGGAACATATGCATCTTGTTTATGCTATACGTACCGGAAATTACGTGAATGAAGCAGAACGTACAGCTATTTCTACATTAACAGCCATTATGGGAAGAACGGCAGCCTATACCGGTCGTCTCATTACCTGGGACGAAATATTCAAATCCGATATGGATCTGGGTCCTGAAAAAATTGAGATGGGACCGGTAGATATGGTATTCGAAGTGCCAATACCTGGTACTCCCATTGCTTTATAATGTTTTGACATTACAATGACGTTATAGCTATAAATTACTTACGATGATTAACTGGCATATTATTAAACGGGACCCATACAAAGAAGCTATAGAAGGGAATACACAAACGACCCGGCTGGCAGACCGTCCTTATCGTTAAACATGTTTATCACCTGCAGCTTAAAAATACAATATAATGAGAAAACAATATTTACTTATGGCAGTTCTGACAGCTTTATTGATTTCTTTTTCAGCCTGCAAAAAGGAGGTTCCTTATAAAACATTAATCATAACAGGCCAGAATAATCATAACTGGAAAGCGAGTTCTCCTGTTTTAAAACAAATTCTTGATGAAACAGGCTTGTTCTCGGCTGAAATAATGATAACTCCGGAAAAAGGAGGCGATATGAAAAGTTTCGATCCTGATTTTTCAAGGTATAGACTTGTCGTTCTCGACTATAATGGTGATTCATGGTCAGAAAAAACCAACAATGCATTCGTTGAATATGTAAGAAACGGAGGCGGAGTAGTATTATATCATGCAGCAGACAACTCATTTCCATCGTGGAAGGAATATAATGAAATGGCTGGTCTGGGAGGATGGGGAGACCGTAATCAGAAGGATGGTCCTTACGTTTATTATAAGGATGATAAACTTGTTATTGATACTACTGCCGGTATCGGTGGTTCTCATGGTAAAAGAAGAGAATTCCTGGTCAGGACCAGAATAGCTGATCATCCCGTAATGAGAGGGTTACCTGTTGCCTGGTTGCATGCTACAGATGAATTATACAGCCAACTCCGGGGTCCGGCTAAAAATATGCAGATACTTGCAACAGCTTTTGCTGATAGCGCTGCAGGCGGTGGTACAATGCGGGATGAACCAATACTTATGGCGATTACGTTTGGCAAAGGGAGGATCTTCCACACTACGATGGGGCATGCTGATGAAGGTGGAGGTCCATCGATGCATTGCGCCGGGTTTATTACAACTTTGCAGAGAGGTGCCGAATGGGCTGTAACCGGTAATGTAACACAGAAAGTACCATTAGATTTTCCCGGCTCAGAGGGTATTGTGCTTCGTCCTGATTTTAAAATGTCTGGTACTTATACCGGGTTGCACGATGCGGGCACAAAGTCACACTGAGATAATAAAATAAAAGAAACTCAATGCTTTCACTGGTAATTCCAATATTTAACGAAGAAAAGATAATTGATGAACTGGTTAAACGGACTATTTCCTCTATAGAATCCTTTACATCTGATTATGAGTTGCTCTTTGTTGACGACGGAAGTACTGATAATAGTCTGGGGAAAATATTATTATACCAAAAGAAGAACAACCGTATCAAGGTTTTATCGTTATCTAAAAATTTTGGTCATCAGGCTGCATATACAGCAGGATTGGAATATGCAAAGGGCGATATGGTAGCTATGATGGATGGCGATCTTCAGGATCCTCCGGAAAAACTTGCCGATATGTATAGAAAAATTCTTGACGAGGATTATGATGTTGTGAGTGGTAAAAGAATAGGGAGGAGAGGCAAAAACAAAAGAGATCTTTACGCTGTTTTATTCCATCTCATATTTAAACACATAGGAGAAATAAAAAATATGGAGAATTCAGGTAACTACTCCATGATGAATCGTAAAGCTGTTGATGCGTTGCTTTCCCTGAAAGAAAAAGTCAGATACCTTCCCGGCCTGAGGACTTTTATCGGATTCAGACAGGGATATGTCGATTTGGTTAGGGATGACCGTTTTAAAGGCAACCCAAAGATGAGCATTAACAAGCTTTTCATTCTGGCAGCAGATGCCATTTTTTCATTTTCCAGGTTCCCGATACGATTCTGTCTGTTACTTGGGTCGCTGGGAGCCTTTGTTTTTATGTTGGCCGGAATCTATGTTTTAATTGCAAAAATATATGGATTTGCTATTCCGGGATGGTCATCCACATTGCTCAGTATTTATTTTTTGGGCTCTATTCAGTTGATTTTCATGGGAATTCTTGGTGAATATGTTTACAGAAACTATAAAGAATCTCAAAACCGTCCGGTCTATTTTGTCAAGAAATTCTACGATGCCAGTCAGGAAAAATGATGAATGAGATAAGATTAAAATATATTTTTAATTTATCCTCTGTATGTCTTCTTATTCTGATGCTGATATTGAGCAAAAATGCAGGCATCACTTGTGATGAAGTACTTCATTACGATCATTCTGTGGCGGTTTATGACTATTTTGCTTCTCATGGAGAAGATAAGTCAGCTTTGAACACTCCGGTTACAAACCTGAAGTACTATGGCCAGTCATATGACAATATTGTCACAATCCTGATAAAGTGGTTTAAAATTGATAATATTTATGGTTTCCGGCATATCATGAGTACTATCGCCGGATGGCTTGTCATTTTTCTGACTGCGCTCTTCGCCGTATGGCTGACGGACTACAGAGCAGGCATTCTTGTCCTGGTACTGTTTGCAGTTTCACCTACTTTCATCGGGCACACACAAAACAACCTGAAAGATATTCCGTTTGCTCTTGCTTATATTTCAGGTATCTTTTTTGCTTTTAAATTTCTGAAATCAGGCAGGAAAAACTCCTACAGCAATTTAATACTCCTTAGCTTAAGCATCGCTTTTTCCATAAGTATCAGGGCCGGCGGACTGATATCCATATGTTATCTCTTCTTTTTCTTCTTCATTTTTTATCTTTTTAAATACCTGAGAGATAATGAATTTGATTTAGCCGAAATCAGAACAAAATTATTCTGGATATTATCTATTTCTGTCATTTCCTGGTTTCTGGGTATTTTATTATGGCCATTTGCACTTCACGGACCTTTTAAGAATGTCATAGAATCCTATAAGGTTATGGCTCATTTTCCTTCAACTTTTCGCCAGATCTTTGATGGTAAAGTCGAATGGTCAGATTATATGCCCTGGTATTATCTTCCAAAATCGATGTTAATTACTATACCAATTATTGTTCTGACCGGACTTGTGCTATTCTGTGGGTTTATAAGATTTAAAGCGAATGCTGAAAAGATATTGTATTATGGACTGGTAATTTTCTCGGTTCTGTTTCCTGTTATCTTCGTGGTTTATGAGAAGTCTAATATCTACTCTTCTTGGAGGCAATTTCTGTTTATTTACCCCGGAATTATTCTATTGTCAGCAATTGGTTACCATAATGTTTTTGACTTTCTGAAAAACAGATACTTAAAATGGGTAATGGCACTGTTCCTCGTCGTTCTTTCAATACATCCACTGAAATTTATGTTTAACAACCCACACTTCTATTATTTATATTATAATCAATTTGTGGGAGGATTAAGAGGAGCCTACTCGAATTATGAAACGGATTATTATTATGTGAGTCAGACTGAAGCTTCAAAATGGCTTATAGATTATCTGAAAACAAAACCTGTAACTGGTAAAATAAAGGTTAAGGCCACATATTCGGTGGAATGGTTGTTTCGCAATCATCCTGAAATTGAGACTTCATATTTCAGGTATGAGGAAAGAAGCCAGTCGGATTGGGATTATGCGATTGTAGCCAACAGGTATGTATCTCCTTTTCAGCTTAGAAATAAAATCTGGCCTCCTGAGAATGCCATTCATGTTATTTATGCCGACAAGGTCCCGGTTGGCGCTGTGCTTAAAAGGAAATCTAAGGATGACTATTATGGCTATCTCGCTCTTAATGAAGGAAGAAATAAGGTGGCAATAGATTACTTTGAAAAAGCTTTAAAAATTGATGATCGCGATGAAATGATTTTTTATAATTTTGCAGCAGCTTTATTTAACGATGGACAGTATCAGAAAGCTGATTCTGTTTTGAAAAGAGGATTGGAGATTAACCCTGATTTCGAACCTATCCTCATGTACCTTGGGAACATAGCATGTTCTCAGAAAAGAACAAAAGAGGCAATAGCTTACTACGAAAGAGTTATTAAAGCTGACAGAAAGTACTTTGAAGCATATGTCAGGTTATCTGAATTATTGATCGACAAGGATGTTATAAGAGCCCGTGAATTACTAATGACGTGCCTGAATATGAATCCACGATATAAGCCGGCAATAATTTCGATGGCTGATACTTACAGGAAAACAAATCCGGATGTTGCTAAGAAGTATGATGAGCTGGCAAACACGATTAATTAATTTAAAATAAGTTTCAAGATGAAAAAATCAGTTTTAGTATTATCAATGACAGTGCTTCTTTTTATTACCGGATTTAGTGTGGCAGCAGGACAGGAGCAACCCAGACCAAAGAAAGATACCGTTAACATGGATACCAATGCAAAACCTACTTATTATTATCCGGTAGAGGATGCAAAAAGTAAAAGTCCCGTTGTTACAATAGCAATTATTGTTGGAGCAGTAGTGATAGTAGGCGGTGCGGCTTTCTTTCTTCTGAAAAAGAAAAAATAGTTTATATATGTCCAATCAGCCCGATGATTGGCTGTAATAATGGATAAAATTAAAATATCTACTGCCCAGTTTGAAAACCGGAGCGGTGACAAAGAGTTCAATCTGTCAAGAATTGAAAACCTGGCAAGGAAGGCTTCAAAGGAGGGTTGCCATGCTATAGCGTTTCATGAATGTTCAGTTACTGGTTATTCATTTGCCAGGCATCTCTCAAGAGAGGAAATGAATGATCTTGCAGAATATATCCCTGGTGGATCTAGTATTACGAGACTGACAGAAATAGCGTCAACAAACAATATTGTTATACTGGCCGGACTCTTTGAGAAAGACATTTCAAAGAAACTATATAAGACATATGTCTGTGTTGACAAAAATGGATTAGTCGCAAGTTTCAGGAAACTTCATCCTTTCATAAATCCATATCTGACGCCGGGTGACAGCTATTGTATTTTCGATCTTAATGGCTGGAAATGCGGAATTTTGATTTGTTACGATAACAATATTATTGAGAATGTTAGAGCAACAGCCCTTTTGGGAGCTGATATAATTTTTATGCCTCATGTCACTATGTGTACTCCTTCTACACGTCCGGGAGCAGGTTTCGTTGATCCGGAATTATGGAGAAACAGAGATACTGATCCTACATCACTCAGGTTAGAATTTGATGGCATGAAAGGAAGGGATTGGCTGATGAAATGGCTCCCGTCGAGAGCCTATGATAATGGTATTTATGTGGTGTTCTCAAATCCGATAGGAATGGATGACGATCAGTTAAAGAATGGGTGTTCAATGATCATAGATCCTTTTGGCGATATTATAGCTGAATGCAGGACTCTTGGTGATGATTTTGTTTCAGCAACAATTACTCCCGAAAAACTCATTCAGGCTGGTGGAGCCCGATATAGAAAAGCCAGAAGACCTGATCTTTATAGGAACATTATTGGCCAACCTCATATTCCGGAACAGAAAGTTATCTGGTTTGATAAAGACAAGAAACAAAGTAATTAGTTGAATATATTTCTCGCTAAGGCGCAGAGTCGCAAAAAGGCCCTTAGCGTCTTAGCGTCTTTGCGTGAAAACAAAATGGTCATGACAGAAAACGAACTATCAAAAACTATTGTAGATGTAGCTTATAAGGTTCATACCAAGTTAGGACCTGGTTTGCTATAGTCAGTTTATGAAGAAATATTGTATTTTGAACTTACTAAGCTTGGATTGAATGTCGAACGTCAGAAAGCAGTACCTGTAATCTGGGAAGAGTTGAAAATGGAGTTAGGATTCAGGGCAGATCTTATAGTTGAAAATAAAGTTATAATAGAATTAAAATCAGTTGAGATAATTGCTCCAGTACATCCAAAACAGCTATTGACTTATCTGAAAATTACAGGTATTAAACTTGGATTATTAATCAATTTTAATGATGCATTGATTAAGAACGGCATTACCAGAATCGTTAATAATTTGTAATTTCACGCTAAGGCACAGAGTCGCAAAAAGGCCCTTAGCGTCTTTGCGAGAAAAAGACTATACTTTAATCCAGATATTTCCTTCCTTGTTTGACTCAACAACTGCGTGAATGAATTTCATTCCTCTTACTCCGTCATGAACAGTCGGGAATTCCCCTGGAATAAATTTCTCACCTCTAATTGATTTAGCTGTTCCTTTATAAATATTGGCAAGAGCCTCGTAAATTCCTTCAGGATGGCCCGATGGCATAGTATGACTGCTCTCGGCAAGCTGTTCGTTATATCCATGTGCCGGTTTGAATACCCTGGTAGGTTCTGAATCACTAAGCATGTAGAGAAAGTTTGGATC
>DCFT01000001.1:1924-2851 GCA_002319885.1 Bacteroidales bacterium UBA1797 | reverse complement strand
TTATGTCTTTTATATAAATTTAGTTATGTCTTTTATATAAATTTAGTTATGTCCTTTGCATAAATTTAAGTAATAGTACATATACTTTATTCTTCCTGTGAACAAATAAAATAATAATAACAAGTTGGAAAAATTATAAATAATAATAAGTATCTAGCTTACTGCCGGTTACATGCTTATATTAGGTAAAAAACTAACTCAAAGTACAATAAGTCTTCAATTTATCCCCTGTCCTCAATTTTTGAGATGTACTCTGAAGAGCACCATCCGTGACTTAAAAAGGAAGCAATACCTGGATTTTTAATTTTCATACCTTTCATTCTGTGGATTAATTAACTTGATAAATTTTTAAAAAAGTTAAATATAAGCTAAATTTATGAAATATTTTCGTATGAAAAATATAAATACATCTAGATCTCCAATTAATTGCCGGTAATTTTGGTGACCTCCTTGACCACCAGAACAAGAATTATATATTTTAAGGTCGCCAGTTCATTACCGGTAAATACGTAAGAGATATATAATATTCTTTGAAAAAAAGCTTGGTTATTCTGAAATTATCAGAGCCTGTTAACTTTAAATTATTAGTTTTATAAAATATAAATTTGATTCAAGTTGTCTGGTTGTGAAAAAAATGGAAAATGAAAAACGAGTCCCACAACGTAACTATTTCAGAATAAAAAAAGGAGAAAAACACTAATGGCTCTTGGGTTAGGAATTACGTTTGGACTTTTAATCATATTCCTGGCCGTACTGATAGGGCCATTTAAAATAAGGATCATTGAACATAATCTGGAAGTCTTCCTGTTCATATGTGGAATACTTGCATTGACGATTTCAGGTTTTGTACAAATTTCAGGTACAGATACAGGTTGGAGATTGGGGATTATTGAAGAAGCACTAACTGCTCCGCTGAGAATTACAGAT
>DCFT01000001.1:0-1580 GCA_002319885.1 Bacteroidales bacterium UBA1797 | reverse complement strand
CATGAAGCAATTAGAAAAATGACCAATGCACTTTCTCTGAAGGTTACAGCTTTTATCCTTATAGCGGTTTTAGGCCTGGTTTCAAGTTTAATCTCCGCCATACTTGCGGCAATAATTCTTGTTGAAATTATCAGCGCTATACACCTCTCAAGAAAATCAGAAATAGATCTCACAATTATTGCATGCTTTTCAATAGGACTCGGAGCCGCTCTTACCCCTCTTGGAGAGCCTCTCTCAACGATTGCGGTCTCAAAACTATCAGGTCCACCCTATTATGCCGGATTTGATTATCTAATTAAACTACTCGGAATCTACATTGTCCCGGGCATCCTCGCATATGGGATTCTGGGAATGTTTTTCCTGGGAAAAGCTGATCCGAAAGATCATGGATTAGGTTATGAAAAATCTAATGAGACTCTTAAAGATGTCATACTGAGGGCTGTTAAGGTCTATGTGTTTATTGCAGCACTCGTATTACTTGGCGATGGTTTCAAGCCGCTTATTTTCGAATATTTCACGCAGGTGCCTTCAACAATACTTTTCTGGGTTAATATGGTCTCGGCTATTCTCGACAATGCTACTCTCGCAGCAGCTGAGGTAGGCCCTGCCCTGACGGAATCTCAAATAAAGAGCGCACTAATGGGGCTTTTAATCTCAGGCGGCATGCTGATCCCCGGAAACATCCCTAATATTATTTCTGCAAGCAAACTGGGTATAACCAGCAAAGAATGGGCAAGACTCGGAGTACCTCTCGGACTTGCTTCGATGGTAATGTATTTTGTAATTCTGTTTCTGATTGAACCGATCATACAATCCAGAATTGCTTTCATTTTAAACTAGTATAATCTTTCATTTTTCTGAATAAGTTAATCAGGCATTTTTCAGTAAATTCACAAAATGCTTTTATAGCTTGAAGATAATTACGCTCAGTGTTTGCGCTTGTGTCGATTGACAAAAGCCAACTGGATATGATTGGGTTATTTTTCAGTTCACTGACGTGACCTGTTGTTAGTAAGATTTTTTCATAATTAAAAATCACCTGATCGATTGTATAATCATAAATCAAATATTATAAATTGAATTTACCGGCATTATCGGGCTGAAGCCCAATTTCTAGAGTCCACGAATCCAGCTTTAATACCAATCTTAGATCCTCGAAAGAGCAGAGTTACCTCAATCGGGAAAATAAAACCTTGCAGTCCATGGAAGGAGAATCGGCAATTCGTCCCTGATCTGCAAAAAGAATTTAATTCGGATTAAGGAGGAGACTACACGACTACAGTATTTGACGTCCCTGCAACCGAACTTATCGAAAAAGTGGCAGGCAAGCTTAAAGAGAATGAACGTATCGTTCCCCCGGAGTGGGCCGGGAACGTAAAAACCGGAGTACACAAGGAACTATCTCCAACAAACGAAGAATGGTGGTATACCAGATGCGCTGCAATCCTGAGGAGAATCTATACCGACGGGCCTGTAGGGATTGAGAGACTTCGCTCTGTTTACGGTGGGAAGAAGGACAACGGATCAACTCCATACCACAAGGCAAAGGGCAGCGGTTCGGTTGCCAGGAAAGCAGTACA
>DCFT01000126.1:10267-11992 GCA_002319885.1 Bacteroidales bacterium UBA1797 | reverse complement strand
ACCAATCAACGCCAATGAACCTGAAATATTTAGACTCTGCAGGGGTTTCGAATGTAGGGCCACTTGTTGATAGATACACACCTTTATGGATCCTGATATTATTTTTTTCTGCTATCAGCAAGCCTTTATTTATGAGAAATTTATCGTAAGCTTCGCTCATATCGGGAAACCTGGCGCCTATTCGGGCATCATTCTGTCCTATCAGAGGATTTGGTAAGAGGTTGATATGATCGGTAATTACCATTATGTCCCCAATCTTAAATAAAGGGTTAACACCTCCAGCCGCATTTGAAAGGAAAAGGCATTTGACACCCAGATATTTAAGTACCCTGATAGGTAATGCAACCTGTTCAGCACCATAACCTTCATAATAATGGAACCTGCCTTTCATTGCTACAATCTTCTTTCCTCCGAATTCGCCATAAATAAATTTGCCAGCGTGACCTTCAACTGTAGAAAGAGGAAAATTAGGGATATCCTTATAATCAATTTCTATTCGTTTTTCAATTTTAACAGTAAGTTCGCCCAGCCCGGTTCCCAGAACAATACCGGCTTCGGGGTCAATTATCCCTTTTGCCCGCAGAAACTCTGTTGTTTCGATGATTTTTTCTAACATAGTCAATTATCAGATTATCAAACTCATCCTTATCTTCATTCAAAAAATTTATTCCAATGGGAATATAAAAAAAAGCCGATCTTAACGGTTCTGCAATATTAGTAAATTCCCTCAACCTGACTGCATCTTTTTCTGTAGTAAACAGGTACTTCGTTGCTGATTTCAGGGAATAATAAGCTGACGAAATATTTTTCAGATCTTTTTCATCAAAGTTATGATGATCATTAAATGAAAGATGGATTATCTCATTATAGTTTTTAAGAAGGTAATCTTTGAGAGGCTTAGGATTCGCTATACCTGTTATAAGTACAATACCACATCCGGCGGATTCTGAGATGGCACTATTCTCGGGGTTTGAAGAACTGAAAACTGCTGTAGGCGACTCGTACCTGTAAGTTGTAAAATAGAGGTTCTGATAAGGTGATTTGTTTATTTCCTTTACGATCAATCTTCTTTGCATAGCTGACAGATCTGCGGGTGATTTAGTGATCAGGATCATATCAGCCCTCCTCATATTCCTCTTGCTTTCTCTCAGATTCCCATATGGGAGCATATGGTCAGTGATTAAAGGTCTGGTAAAATCCGAAAGAAGGATCGAGAACCCGGGTGTTATTCTCCTGTGCTGGAAGGCATCGTCAAGAATGATCACCTCAGTTTCAGGATATTCCATGAGTATCTTTTTAACCCCGTGTACACGGTCTCTGTCGACCGCTACTATCAGATCAGGAAAATTACGGAATATCTGCAGAGGCTCATCACCTATTTCATTAACCTGAGATGATGATGAGGCAATTCTGAAGTCGCGTGTCTTTCTTTTGTAACCCCTGCTCAATATGGCTACTTTAAAATGCATTCTGAGTAATGTGGCTAAATATTCGGTATGAGGTGTTTTGCCTGTACCACCAACGGTAATGTTCCCCACACAGATTACAGGAAAATGAAACTCTCTTGAAGGAAGAATCCCTGCGTCGTACAGGAAATTTCTTAATCCGGTTATCAAACCGTAAAGCAGAGAAAGAGGGTAGAGTAATATATTCTTAAGATGGATCATTTTTAATTTCAGAGTGACTAAAGTGTTTAAAGTGTTTAAAGTGACTAAAGTGACTAAA
>DCFT01000126.1:0-9987 GCA_002319885.1 Bacteroidales bacterium UBA1797 | reverse complement strand
AAAGTGACTAGAGTGACTAAAGTTAGTCATTTCTTCAACTCTTAGTACTCCAGGCATTTTAGTCACTCCAAACTTTAACTAGTGTATATCAATGAAATAGGGAAGCCGTGCCTGTATCCCCGACATATTCCTGATTTCCCTGAACATATTAAGATATTTAACCGATTCTCCGAGTTCATTTTTCATGATTCTTAATTTTATATCTCCTCCAAGCTGAGACATAATCTTAGTATAAGGGTCTTCAAGTACCGGTAATTCGCTGATTGAATATGATTCTATGCCTGCAAGTTTTGCAGCACCACTAATGGCATCATGAAGTCCTCCGATTTCGTCAACGAGCCCGATATTCATGGCGCTTGTTCCGCTCCAGACTCTTCCCTGTCCTATACTGTCTACCGATGCTGAACTCATTTTCCGTCCTGCCGCTACTTTTCCTACGAATTCGCTGTAGGTCTTTTCAACACTCATCTGCATTAGCTCCTTCTCATAGGTATTCATTGGTTTGTAGATGGACGGGAAATCAGAATTTTTATTTGTATTCACTATATCTGTATTCAAGCCAAGTTTGTCTTCAAGAAGTTTCCTGGCATTCGGTATCAGGCCGAATACACCGATTGAGCCCGAAATAGTCATATGATCAGCATAGATTTTTGTTCCGGGAGCAGAGATGTAATATCCACCTGAGGCAGCATAATTTCCCATAGAAACGACAACGGGTTTTACCTGAGCGGCAAGATCGAGTTCCCTCCACATAATATCTGAAGCATTTGCACTTCCCCCCGGAGAATCAACTCTCAGAACAATTGCCTTTACGGAAGAATCGCGTCTTGCCTTACTAATCACTTCAGCGTAATAATTTCCTCCGATATTGTTATCAGTTCCTTTGCCGGCAACAATAGTTCCGGATGCATAAACAACAGCGATTTTATTTTTTGCAGAATAATTCATTTTTATATCCGGTACTTTACTGTATTTGGTCATGGAAACCAGGTTAAGATCTTTGTCTTTGCTAATTCCGGATAAAGCTTTAAGAGTATCATTTAAGGCATCCCTGTAGATAAGCCCGTCGACAAGGTTTGTTTCAAGTGCTTTTGAGGCAAGCGTTCCGTCAAGATTATCGGCAATACTATTCAGTTTGTCGGCTGGTATCTCCCTTGCCTGAGAAATATCCGAAATAATCTGTTTCCATAATGAACCGGTATAATCTTTTATCTGGATTTTGTTATCTTCACTTAAGTTATCCAGGATAAAAGGTTCCACCGCACCTTTGAACTTACCATGACGGGTCACCTGTACCTCGACTCCAATCTTATCGAGGGCCTTTTTATAGAACATTACCTCACTGCTCAGACCCTTGAACTCAATCATTGATAAGGGATTTATAAATATCTTACCGGCAGCTGTTGCCAGATAATAGCACTCCTGACTCAGAACATAGTCAGAATAGGAAATGACAAATTTCCCATGCTCCCTGAATTTGAGAAGAGCATTTCTGATCTCTTCGGTGGTTGCCCAGCCCGAGGAAAGAAGTCCGTTTTCTATAAGGATACCCTTAATCTTACTATCCACTGAGGCTTTTTCAATGTTATGAAGAATCTCATTAAGCCCGGGAACAGGAGCAAATGTTATGCTAAGCAGATCAATACCTGATAATGGATTCTGATCTCCCCTGTCAGGAATAGGTACTCCTGCTTTTAGCACGAGAATAGAGTTATTACTTATTGAGACGGGTTTATTGCCTGATGAGACAAGAGCGCTGATACTTGCCAGCATCACTACGAAGAAGAGAATAGAAGCAATAATTATTCCTGTTATTGTCGCCAGAGTGTATTTCAGAAAATTTTTCATTTATTATACAATTTTATAGAATGATTTTTAAATATATAAAAACAAAATGAATTTGTAAAGGTATACATATTTAATACTTTTGATATCAGATTGATTTGATTATGAAGATTGTATTTCTAAGCATAGGAACAAATCTGGGAAACAGGGAAAGCAATCTGGAACAGGCTGTTGCAAAAATTGAGGGATCTATCGGACCGGTCTTAAGTTCGTCTTCGGTATATGAGACTGAACCATGGGGATTCAAAGCGAAAGATGAATTTCTCAATATGGTTGTAAAGGTTGAAACGGACCTGACACCTTCAGGATTACTGGGAAGAATTCTTATGATAGAATCGTTGTTGGGCAGAGTCAGAGGAAAAGAGCAATATATTTCGAGACTTATTGATATCGATATCCTTTTTTATGAGAATATGATAGTAGATGAAGAAAGTCTGAAAATACCCCATGCTTTGCTGCATAAGCGAAAATTTGTTCTGGTCCCATTGTGCGAACTTGATCCCTGCTTCATTCATCCCGGGCTGAAAAAATCTTTAGCTGAGCTGCTGGAATTGTGTGAGGATAAAAGCGAGGTGAAAAAATATCAATAAAATTATTCCCTTTTGATCGGACACCCCCTTTGTGTTTCCCCCCCGCCGGGGGAAAAAATTCACACCGGATAATTTTACTACACCTAAATATCTGAAAGTTCTCTCCCCTTTTAGGGGAGATGCCGCGCAGCGGCAGAGGGGTTTCAATCCTGAAACTTAAGCCTATAAATGGAGAATCCGTATCGCGGCAGAGGGGTTTCAATCCTGAAACTTAAGCCTATAAATGGAGAATCCGTATCGCGGCAGAGGGGTTCCAATCCTGAAACTTAACCCTTCAAACGGAGAATCTGTTTCACCCAAGGTCATTTTTACAGCATCCCGTTATCCGCAAAACTGTAATAATCCTTATCTGAAATAATAAGATGATCGAGGAGCTGAATATCCATAAGATTACCCGCTTCTTTTATTTTCTGAGTAATTTTTGAATCAGATTCACTTGGGTTCAGGTTTCCCGAAGGATGATTATGACAGACAATGATACCTGATGCAAGGCATTCTATTGCTTCTTTCATTACAAGACGCACATCGGTTACTGTGCCGCTTATCCCTCCCTGACTGAGTTTCATCCTGTTGATCACTTTATTTGATCTGTTTAGGAAAAGGATCCAGAATTCTTCGTGCATAAGGTCAGAAAGAAGCGGTTGAAATATATCAGCAACATCTTTGGAGCTCCTGATCTGAGGGACATATTGAACTTCTGATAATTTCCGTCGCCGACCCAGTTCAAGAGCGGCGGCAATTGTAACAGCTCGTGCAGTGCCTATTCCACGTATCTTCTTCAGGTCGGTAATTGTTAGTTTCCCAAGACTATTCAGGTTATTACTAACAATACCCAGCAATTCGCGACCAAGATCAACGGCAGATTTGTCCTTCATACCGGAACTGATTAGGATTGCCAGCAGTTCAGCATCACTCAGACTAGCGGTACCTTTGTGAATAAGCTTTTCCCTGGGTCTGTCTTCAAGAGCCCAGTCAGTAATTTTCAGAGACATCCAGCAACATTTAGAAATGCATATGCAATATAATTAAAGTCTGTCAGATGACAAAAAAAAAGACTCATGGCTTACGACATACGACTCACGGAAGAGATTACTTCATCGTGTATCGTGCGTCGTTAGTCGTGCGTCTTAATAAAAAAGGCCATACCTTTCGATACAGCCTTCTGAGATATTATAGAAAAATATTATAAACTGCTGACGTGTTTAACGATTGATGACTTAAGGTTTGCTGCTTTCTTCTTGTGAATAATATTTTTCTTAGCCAGTTTATCAAGCATTGAAGTTAATTTTGGAACGAGTGTTGCAGCCTCTTCCTTATTACTGGTTGCACGAAGTGTCTTAAGAGCATTACGCGTTGTTTTCGCGTAATATTTGTTATTCTCTTTTCTGACATCGATCTGCCTGATCCTTTTTTCTGCTGATTTATGATTTGCCATGTACGTATGAATTATCTTCTAAATCTAAAAATTGTAGTCCATAGGGGAATCGAACCCCTGTTACCAGGATGAAAACCTGACGTCCTAGCCACTAGACGAATGGACCATACAAAGAACTTTAAAATGCGGATGCAAAGAAAGGATGTTTTTTTTGATCTGCAAAATATTTTGACTTAAAAATGACCATTGATCTCCAGGATTTATTCGACCAGTCTGTTTATCTCAAATCCGTCAAAATCGCCGGAGCTCATTAAAAGATAAACAGGACAATGATAGTTTTGATTCTTTATGTAGGAAAACATTTCCAGGGAATTATCATATACCCTTACATTTTCTCCGCCAAATGCCTTAGTTATAGTTTTTTTGGAAAGTTTCTTCAGCTTCTTAAGTTCAATTTCATGAGGATTAAAATAGATAAATCCGGCACTGGCATTTGCCAGAACTCCGTTATAGTAAGGCAGGAAATCGCTGTTCAGACTAGAATAAGTATGCAATTCAAGACAGGCAATAATTTCTCTTTTAGGATATCTTGCAACAATTGCTTCAACGCTGGCTTTTACTTTTGACGGGGAATGTGCAAAATCGAGGTACACTAATCCTTTTTCATTCTCTGCCATTTTCTGTAACCGTCGGGAGGTACCTTCAAAGCTCTTAACCGATTCATAGAAATCATCTTCCGTTATACCTGAAGCAAGACAGACTTCCCGCGCCGCTGAAAGATTTTGCATATTATGCTCCCCGAATATCTTTACCGGCACTACACGGTTATGGGTTGCTGCATAGAACCCTGTCTTATTTTGAAAGTAGCCATGAACTTTATAGGGTATTTTTCTTATATTATTGCCTGCAGCGAGGGCAATTTTTTTTACTTCCTCGTCACCGTCAAAGTAAATCAGCAAACCACCTTCAGATATTTTTCCCGTGAAAATCCTGAACTGTTCAAGATAATTTTCAAAAGCAGGAAATACATTCATGTGATCCCATGCAATACCGTTGAGCACAGCAATATCAGGCATATAAAGGTGGAACTTAGGTCGTTTATCCAGGGCAGATGTGAGATATTCATCTCCTTCAAAAACCGCAATTTCTGCTTCATCCGATAATCCAACCATTGTATCGAATCCATCAATCTGCGATCCCACCATGTAATCAAATTTTATTCCCAGTACTCTGAATACATGCATAATTATTGCTGTGGTGGTGGTTTTCCCATGGCTGCCCGCGATGACAATACGTTTTTTATCTTTGGTCTGTTCATAAAGGAATTCAGGGAATGACATGATTTTTAACCCCAGCTCACGGGCTTTTCTGAGTTCAGGGTTATCTGGTTTTGCATGCATTCCAAGAATGACAGTATCAATACCAGTAGTTATCCTGGCAGTATCCCATCCCCACTTTTTGGGAAGCAGCCCGTACTTTTCCAATCTCGACCGGGAAGGCTCAAAAATCTCATCATCCGAACCGCTTACCGTGTATCCCTTGTTGTGAAGGGCGATTGCCAGGTTATGCATCACAGCACCACCAATAGCTATAAAGTGAACTCTCATCCTTTTGTTTTACTTCTGTTCTTGTTAAATAACCTTTGAAAAAGTGATTTTAAAAGTAGCTTTTTTTGTTCTCATTCTTTATTATTACAGCCCCTAAACTCCTATTAATTCCTTAAAAGATCTTTTTAAAGGCAGAATAAGCAAAGATTTTAAAAGATTGCAAAGATAAGTTTATATCATTCAGTTCCTTGCGTCCTATGTGGAAAGGCTTAGCGTCATTTGCGGTTAATATTCTATATTTGTATCAGACATACCAATATCTGACGGTTTTATGCAAATACCTTCACGATACGATTACCGGGATGGGCATTCCATCGAATTACTAAGAAGTGGAGAAAGTTTTTTTGCTGCCTGCGAAAGGACCATAGATGAAGCTAAACAATACATCCATTTTCAGACCTATATTGTTGATGACGATGAAACTGCTAACCGTATTGTGAATGCCCTGATAAGAGCTGCCCGAAGAGGTGTAAGAGTTTATTTCCTGTTGGATGCATACGGTGGGGTCAGCTTTTCAAAGGAGCAAATAAAGAAGGTTGAAGAAGCAGGGATTCTCTTCAGGCTATTTTCTCCGGTTTTAATTACAAAAGGATTTCAGTTCAGTCTGAGACTGCATCATAAAGTTCTGCTGACAGATGGAGACACCGCTATCATTGGAGGGATGAATATTGCAGACCGTTATCATGGCAAGGCTGGTTCAAAAGAATGGCTCGATTTTGCTGTTCTGCTGAGAGGTCCGGAATGTACACATGTGCTCTTTTTACTCAAGAAGCTCTGGAACAAAACTTTTATATCCAGAAAAGGACGATCGGGAGAGACTGTTCATAACCCCAGACGCTACAATGAAAACATAAAAGTAAAGGTTCTTCAGAATAACTGGTACAGAAACAAGATTGAGATCCTCAAGAGTTATCGTTCAGCCATCAAACATGCCCAGAATAGGATGACAATTTTTGCCAGCTATTTCCTGCCAGGACGAAATGAACGAAGGCTGCTCAGGAATGCGAGCCGCCGCGGAGTTGATATTAAGATAGTTCTTTCTGCTGAATCGGATGCTCCGGTTTTCAAAAGGGCAACTAACTTTCTCTATGATTTTATACTCAGGAACAATATCACTATTTATGAATACCTGCCGTCAAACCTGCATGCAAAGGTTGCAACTGCCGATGGGAAATGGAGTACAATCGGAAGTTATAATATGAACCATCTCAGCGATTATGGCAGTGTTGAGATGAATGTTGATATACTTGATACACAGTTTGCTGAAAAGTTCGAGGAAATTCTTCAGGGTATAATTAAAAACGATTGCCGGCAGGTGACCTTTGAGGAGTATATCAGACGAAAAACATGGTTATTCCAGCTTACTGACTGGTTTTCATACCAGATGATCAGAATATTGATGAGACTGATGTTTGCGCTGGCTGCAAAAAGATCAAAACCCAATACACCATAAAAACTGTAGAGACGCCCGATCCGGGCGTCTCTGATTTTAGGATCAGATTGGGTATTTATTGAGACGCCCGGGCCGGGCATTTCCCCCATTTGTGATTTGAATAATGAATTAATTGAGACGCCCGGATCGGGCGTCTCTACGGGTATAATCTGAATGTGAGGATATATTTTAAAATTGATGAAACCCCATCGATACAAATTCCAGTACATTTGGCAGTGACGCCCTCCAGTAGGTCCAGTTATGGGCACCATCGCGGATCCTGAATTCATGAGGTATTTCTTTCTGTCTCATTGCTATGTGCACAAGACAATTGCCTTCGTAAAGAAAATCATCATCACCGCAATCGATATACCATCTTACTGCCTTCTTCTGATCATCAGGCATATTCTGGATAAGATTCAAAACACTGTAATTTTTGAAATAAGCTTCTTTCTGAGCATCAGTTATGCCTTCAACACCCTGCCATAACCTGTAATTCTTTAACTCATCAAGACTTTTTGGTCCGGTAGCCGCACTTAGAGGGCATGCCGCTGAAAACAATTCCGGATGATGAAGTGCATAAATGAATGTTCCTTCTCCACCCATCGACAATCCTGCAATCGCCCTGTATCTTTTATCGGCTTTTATCCGATATTCCTTTTCAATAAATGGCATGAATTCCTGAAAGAAAAAATCCTCGTACCTCCATTCGCCTTTCACATCGTTAACATAACCCCGTTTTCCTGTATTGGCATCGGGCATAACGATGATCATTGCTGTTGCAGTACCTGATTTTATTGCCGCGTCAGCAATGTTCAGAACTTCGCCGAACTGTACCCAGCCTGTCTGATCATCCCCGGCTCCATGCAAAAGATAAAGAACCGGATAACTACGCTGAGAGGTTGAATAATCGGGAGGCAGATAGACTGCGTACTTCCGGTCCATCTTCAGGATTTTGCTTGGAACAGTAAGATCATCTTTCACAGTCCCTGTCTGACCGTAAAGACAAATAAAAAATCCCGACAGGAGAAGGGTTGATATGAGTTTTTTCATGTTTTGAAATTATAAGAATTTGTAGGTTAAAATTATTTTGATTCGAAAGATATTATAAAATATTCTAATATTTAAATTCTTTTTCTCTTAACCGTTAAGAACACAAAGGTTATACACAAAGATCACAAAGAGGTCCACGTTTTAAGAATTAGTCCGGGGGAACTTGTACCTGTTAATCGGGAACTGTTTTTAACGCAGGCTCCGGAATATATTGGCAGGTAGGACGAAGGTTGTGAAGTGTGCAACCTTCAAAAAGTTTATTGGGGGAAACCTATGGTTGCAAAGCCTTATCCAACAAATATTATCTTTATCTGTTTAAAAGTAAATACATAATTATGAAACTTCAGCTATTCAATATTGCAAATTTTAAAGTTGATGGAGGTGCAATGTTCGGGGTGGTTCCAAAGTTGCTTTGGTCACGCGTATATTCGTCAGATGAAAATAACCTCATTACACTTGCCCTTCGTTCCCTGGTTGTTGAAACAGAGGGGCATGTGATCCTGATTGATACGGGATGGGGTGATAAGCAGGATGAAAAATTTTTCAGACATGTAAATCTTCATGGTGGAGAAGGTTTACTCGGAGGGTTGAAGAACATAGGATACAACCCTGAAGATATAACTGATGTTTTTCTCACACACCTTCATGCTGATCATTGCGGAGGAGGTGTTAAGAGAGCGGTTAATGGAGTTGATTTTGAACTTACTTTTCCTGGCGCAACATATCATGTCAGTGCTCCTCAGTGGGAATGGGCGGTAAAGAATAATCTGCGGGAAGCTGATTCGTTTCTGGAAGAAAATATATTACCAATAGGGAAGAGTGGTCACCTTAATCTTGTTAAGAATGAAGAAGAATTGTTCCCCGGTTTTTCTGTGATGATATGTTACGGGCACACTCCGGGGCTAATGATCCCTTTGATAAAATATAATGATAAGATTATTGTTTATACCGGGGATCTTATTCCTACTGTCGCCCATATTCCTCTTATCTGGAACATGAGTTATGATATCGAGTCCCTTAAAACCATCGACGAAAAGGAACGGCTTCTTGGTGCGGCACTTATTGGAAAATATATACTGGTTTTTCAGCATGATGAGCATATTGAATGCTGTACTCTTGAGATGACTCAAAAAGGGATCAGAGCAAAAGATAAATTTGATTTTTCGGATATTCTACAACATTTTAATTTTTAAAGAACTGACACTAAAGTGCAAAAAGAGGATACCAAATATTAAGAAGGATTTAACTCCAAGATTCCCATAAATACTCTTTGTTCCTCAGCGTAACCAGAGAACATTATCTTTCTCAGTACTTATCAACCACTTTGATGTTTTATTGTTTTATTAGACGGTTTGTTCCTATCTTTGATATAGCATAATTTTAAGTTAAAAAGTATCTTATTAATCATTTCATTGTTAATAAATTAACACCAGCGAATATGGCAGAATTTATTTACGAGAAACCTTTTCAGATCGGGAAGGACCTTACAAACTACAGACTGCTGACGAAAGAATATGTTAAAGTAGTTGAAGAAGGAGGGAGAAAAATACTGACAGTGGATCCGGAGGGATTGCAGATTCTTGCAAAAAAGGCTGTTTCAGATCTTTCTTTCTACCTAAGAACATCACACCTCGAAAAACTGGCTTCAATACTTGACGATCCGGAAGCAACTGATAATGACCGTTTCGTTGCTTATATGATGCTTCGCAATACCGTGATATCATCAAAAGAAGACCTTCCCTGGTGTCAGGATACAGGGACTGCTATTGTAATTGGTAAGAAGGGAGAAAATGTACGGACCGGAGGCAAGGATGCCGAATACCTGT
Source organism: Bacteroidales bacterium UBA1797 (assembly GCA_002319885.1). GTDB lineage: Bacteria > Bacteroidota > Bacteroidia > Bacteroidales > VadinHA17 > LD21. The sequence continues at coordinate 259 of DCFT01000126.1, read as the reverse complement.
CAAGAGGTATTTTTGAAACTTATAAAGAGAAAAATCTCAGGTATTCACAGGTTGTCCCATTCTCAATGTTTGAGGAAAAGAACACAGGCACTAATCTGCCTGCCCAGATAGATATTTATTCTACTGAGGGCGACTCATATGAGTTTTTATTTATTACAAAAGGAGGAGGTTCGGCAAATAAATCATTCCTGTACCAACAAAGCAAGTCGTTGCTTAATGAAGAGTCGCTCATAAAATTTGTAAAGGAAAAAATTAAGGA
>DCFT01000138.1 GCA_002319885.1 Bacteroidales bacterium UBA1797 | reverse complement strand
AATTCTTTTTTCTTATTATTTTTAACACTCATCAGAATTATTTAACTTGCACCCTTCTTTAATATTATGATGTTAGCAAAACTTAGATATCAATTCATGATGCAACGCCTTGGCAGAAGGCTCTACTGTTGTCTGATGTTCTATAGTTTTTAACCTTGGTTTTATTCTGATTTGTAGAATAGGACATATTTAATCTCCAATACAAATATTTGTTTTAGTTATATTCACTTTCTAATGAAAGGACTCATTTTCAGCGTTAAAAGATATTCGATTCATGATGGTCCCGGGATCAGAGTGACATTCTTTATGAAAGGGTGCCCACTGAGCTGTTTGTGGTGCCATAATCCGGAGGGAATATCTCCTTTTCAGGAAACAGTGGTTAAGCATAACAGGGTAGGTGACAAGGAATTCAATAGTAATGAGGAAGTAGGGAAATTCTACACGGTTGGCACTATGCTTGGAATTCTTGGTAAGGAGGAGGTTTTCATGAATCAGTCAAAAGGGGGGGTAACATTTTCAGGTGGAGAACCTATGCATCAGTTTGAATTTCTGTTTGATGCATTAAAAGCATGTAAGGAATACGGATACCATACAGCAGTTGACACTTCAGGTTATGCGGTAAAAGAAAATTTTGAATCAATAATTCCATTCACCGACCTTTTCCTTTTCGACATTAAACACCTTGATGATACAAAACATATTGAACTAACCGGGGTCTCTAACAGAACTATTCTTGATAATTACCTGCTTTTGCTTGAGAGTGGCAGAGACATAATAGTGAGAATTCCGGTCATTCCAGGTTATAATGATGATCAGGAGCATCTGAACAGACTGAGACAGTTTATTACTACAACAAAAACAGAGTCATTAAAAAAGATTAATCTTCTTCCTTTTCACAAAATCGGATCTTCAAAATATAGGAGATTCAATATTCCTTACAGTATGGGAAATGTTGAACCACCGGAAAAAGAAAAAATGCAGATAATTAAAAAATTTTTCATGGAGACAGGAATTCCGGTAAAAATCGGAGGATGAGAACCTATGTAGGAACGTTGCATGCAACGTTCCTACATATTTAAAAATAAACTGTTCAGTTATTAATATCTTATTTACTATTATGAATATTTCATCCAGAGTTCAAAAATTAAGAGAACAGAGTCTCAATGCAGTGGAAAAGATCAGTGCCGAAAGAGCATTGCTGATAACACAGTTTTATAAGAGTGATGAGGCTCGCGAGTTATCCGTGCCTGTAAAAAGAGCCAGGGCATTCGAATATCTCCTGAAAAACAAGAAGATATGTATAAATGAGGGCGAATTAATAGTAGGAGAGAGAGGGCCTGCTCCTAAAGAAACACCTACTTACCCCGAGATAAGCCTGCATTCTTTGCAAGATCTTGAAATCCTGAATTCAAGGGAAAAAGTGTTTTTCAAAGTCGATGATGAAGTGAAAACCATATATGAGAAGGAGATTATTCCCTTCTGGAAAGGTAAAAGTAACCGCGACCGGATAATGGCACTGATGACTCCGGAATGGATGAAAGCTTATAAAGCAGGTGTGTTTACCGAATTTCAGGAGCAACGCGCTCCAGGACATACTGTACTGGGCTATAAAATGTTCAAAACAGGGTTTCTGGCATTAAAGAAAGAGATAAAAGCAGCAATAGACGCTCTTGATTTTTTCAATGATGATAATGCATTTGAAAAGCATGAAGAATTGGAAGCCATGGATATTGCATGTGATGCAATAATTATGTATGCCAATCGTCATGCTGACGAACTTGAAAAGCTTGCGCTTATCGAAACTAATGCTGACAGAAAAGCCGAATTATTAAGGATGGCGTATATCTGCCGTAAAGTCCCGGCCAATGCACCTGAAACGGTTCATGAAATGCTTCAGCATTACTGGTTTATTCATTTGGGAGTAATAACAGAACTGAATCCATGGGACTCTTTTAACCCTGGCCGGCTTGACCAGCATTTATACCCGGTATACAAAAAAGCTAAAGAATCAGGATCACTTTCAGATTTTGAATTAGATGAACTCCTGGGCTGCTTCTGGGTAAAATTCAATAACCATCCATCACCACCCAAAATGGGGGTAACCGCAAGTGAAAGTAATACCTATACCGATTTTTGTCTTATTAATCTCGGAGGCGTAAAAGCCGATGGAACCGATGCAGTTAATGAAATGTCGTATATTCTCCTCGATGTTATAAAAGAGATGCGCATATTGCAGCCGAGTTCGATGGTTCAGATCTCTAAAAAAAGTCCCGACAGGTTTGTATATAAAGCTCTCGATATTATTAGGACCGGATTCGGACAACCTTCATGTTTTAACACTGAGGCTATAATCCAGGAGTTGCTGAGACAGGGGAAAAATTTAATTGACGCACGTAATGGAGGAGCTTCCGGATGTGTTGAAACAGGAGCATTCGGTACTGAAGCATACTGGTTGACAGGATACTTTAACCTGCCAAAGGTTCTTGAGCTTACTCTGAACAATGGATTTGATAAAATGACTGATAAGTATATCGGATTAAAAACTGGTTTTGGATCAGATTACAAGAGTTTTGATGATCTGATAGAAGCATTTAAATTGCAGGTTGATTACTTTGCAGATATAAAAATCAGAGCTAATAATGTAATTGAAAAAACATTCGCCAAATGGTTGCCTGTACCATTTTTATCGTTACTTGTAGAAGATTGTATTTTGAATGGTAAAGATTATAATGCCGGTGGAGCCAGATATAACACATCTTATATCCAGGGAGTGGGACTTGGAAGCATAACTGATATGCTGACTTCAATCCGCTATAATGTATATGATAATGAGAAGTTTAGCTGGGAAGAATTGACTAAGGCGATGGATTCGGATTTTAAGGGATACGAACAGGTTCAGTGCGATTTGATTTATAGTACACCAAAATTTGGTAATGACGATGATTATGCAGATTGTCAGGCTGTTACTGTCTTTGAAATTTATTATGATGCGGTTAACGGCAGGGCAAATACGAGAGGGGGAGTACATCGGATAAATATGTTACCCACTACATCACATGTCTATTTTGGAAGCGTTATTGGTGCTACTCCTGACAGCCGGAACGCTCACCTGCCTCTTTCCGAGGGTATTTCACCATTTCAGGGTGTCGATCATAATGGCCCAACGTCCGTAATTAAATCTGCCTCGAAGATTGACCATCTGCGTACAGGCGGGACTCTTTTAAATCAGAAGTTCTCTCCCTCCTTTTTTGAAGATGAGGACAGTTATGAAAAGCTTACAGCCTTGATCCGCAGCTATTTCAGTCTCGATGGTCATCACATTCAATTCAATGTTGTAAATGCTGAAACTCTTAAGGATGCGCAGAAGCATCCCGAATGGTACCGCGATCTTATCGTTCGGGTAGCTGGTTACAGCGATTATTTCAACGATCTTGGAGAGGACCTGCAGAATGAGATCATAAAGAGGACAGAACATGAGGAAGTGTGAACCTGGCCCCGTCCCCTTCATTAATTCTTAAAGAGCTGGTGTGTATATTAATTGATGCTATTTCTTCTTATCCTTTGTTTCACTGAATACTGATGTTGCAGTTGCAATGACACCTGCAATATCAGACATATTCGATGGAATTATTAAAGTGTTATTTGTCTTGGCAAGATTTCCAAATGCCATAAGGTATTGTTCGGCGATCCTCAGATTAACAGCGTTTAAACCGTTCTCCTCGGATATTGCAGATGAAATAGATCTCAAACCATTTGATGTTGCTTTTGCGATTTGTTCAATTTCAGAGGCACGTCCGGCTGCTTCATTAATTCGTTTCTGCATCTCACCTTCTGAATTCTTGATAAGAGCCTGTTTATCTCCTTCAGCAACATTTATCTTTGCCTGTTTTGCTCCTTCTGATTCGGCGATAATTGCCCTTTTCTCCCTTTCGGCTCTCATCTGTTTTTCCATCGCATCTTTTATGCTCTGAGGAGGAGAAATATTTTTCACCTCATAACGGGTTACCTTTACTCCCCACGGTTCACTGGCCTTATCCACAGCTTCAACGATTGTAACATTTATTGTTTCACGTTCTTCAAATGTTTTGTCGAGTTCCAGCTTCCCGATTACACTTCTCATGGTTGTCTGTGCTATCTGAATAGATGCAAATCTGTAATTATCAATGCCATAGGATGCTTTCTGAGGATCCAGTACCTGGAGATAAAGGATTCCATCAACTTCTACCGCAATATTATCGCGGGTGATACATATCTGAGGTGCAACATCAATTGCCTGTTCTTTGAGTGTGTGCCTGTACCTTACTTTATCGAAAAAAGGAATGAGTAACTGGAAACCTGCTGTATAGGTTGCTCTGTACTTTCCCAGCCTTTCAACAATAATGGCTGTTCTCTGGGGAACAATTTTTATCATTGATGCAATCAGAATAAATCCTAAAAAGATTACCCCGATAAGAATAAGAGTTGTACTTGATCCTTCCATTTTAATTATTTTTTAGGTTCAACTAATAATTTAAAACTATCTTTTTTAATGATTATAACTCTCTGTCCTTTACTTATCTCCGATCCAGATTCAGCAGTCCATGTTGTTCCTTTAAACTCTACTTTGCCTTGTTTAATACCACCAAAATCGATGGTGGCCAGTGCCTCTTTTCCTGTAAACTCATCCTCTACATCGTCAGAATGTGTTCTCTTACTATTCAGGAATTTTTTCTGAATAACTCTTCTTAGTGCCAGAAGAAGAAGAAGTGAGGATAAAGCAAATATTATGATCTGCAGATTGATTCCTGGACTGAAAATAAGGCAGACGAGGGCCGTGATCCAGGCTCCAAGACCGAAGAAAAAAATAATTAACCCCGGGATGACCAATTCGAGCAGAAACAGTCCCAGACCGAGGATGAACCAAAATAGTTCAGGTCGGGAAAAAACGATTGTGACCATGATGGATAAATTAATATTGTTAGCGAGATAAATGATTTATATGAAGTAAAGATATAATAAAATTTACACAAAATTCAAACTAAAACTGAACTTATGATAAGGTTCTCACTGCTAAAATCGCCATCTTTCATTATGATAAAACTTTTTTAAGTTCCAGATGTTTCATGGACCTGGTAACTTGTTTACTATGTGGAACAGGTAAGCGATATAAATAAATTTTAAAGATTCGTTTATTTTTCGTAAATTATATGGTTTGGAATTACGAAGGAACTAGTCTGATTTCTGACATATCTCATCCGTTATCTATACGGGATAAATAGTTCATATTTAGATAAATACATACTCTCTATTTCAGCATCTTCAATGAGATAAACATTAAGTGAGGTAAGTGATATGGAAAAGTTTTTTGATTATTTTGATGGTCGCTACAGAGAGTCAATATTAAAAAGATCTCCTGTAGAAGATGGTCCGGTTATTACCATTTCACGTCAGACAGGTTGTGATGCCAGACAGGTAGCTGCAACTCTGGTAAACGAGCTTAACCATAAATATGGCACAACAAAATGGAAATGGGTGGATAAGGATATCATATATGCAATTGCAAAAGAGTTAAATACAGATACTCAACGTGTTGAAAATTTTTATAATGGTTTTGAATTATCAAATCTTTCTGAAATGATTATGGCATTTTCGGGTGGTTTTGTTACCGACCTGAGAGTAAAAAAAGCCATAAGAGATGTTGTATTATCAATGTGTAAGGAGGGATTTCTCATTCTCGTAGGCAGAGGAGGTGCTGCTCTTGCTCACGATATTGTTGATGCACTTCATATCAGGTTGGTTGCGCCGTTTTACTGGAGAGTTGATAATGTGATGAAGAAGAAAAATATGAATATTGAAGCTGCTGAAACATATGTGGTAGATACAGATGAAAAAAGATTTAATCTGATACGTTCATTCCTTGACAAAAAGACAATGAACATTGATCATCTTTTCGATGCTACATTAAACCGAAGCTCTTTTGCAATACAGGATATAGCTGATATGATCATTTCTTTATATGAAAAGAAGGTTGTAAAGCAAATAGCAGAACGAAAGAAGATCAATTTAATTATTTAATCATCGCCTGTCAACTCCTGTTTTAAAAAGCTGGTACCATGTGTTTCAGCTCTTTATAATACTTTCCATTATACTCCCAAACATTTGCCTACTGTTTGTATGTGCTCACTGATTCTTCTGTCGAGACTTTTCTTATAAGCATCCCAGTCAGAAATGGGGTATTTAGCTACACCACTATCCATTGCTGCTTTAGCCACTGCCGGAGCGACGCATGAAATTAATCTCGGGTCAACCGGTTTTGGAATAATATATTCTTTACCAAAACTTAGTTTTTCAATATTATAGGCTTTTAAGACCGTGTCAGGTACAGGTTCTTTAGCCAGGGCAGCCAATGCTTTAGAAGCGGCAAGTTTCATCTCTTCATTAATAGTAGAGGCTCTGACATCCAATGCACCTCTGAATATGAACGGAAACCCCAGAACATTATTAATCTGATTTGGATAATCTGATCTGCCGGTAGCAAAGATCATATCATTCCTCGTTGCCATAGCGTCTTCGAAAGAGATTTCAGGATTAGGATTTGCCATGGCAAAAATGATTGGATTGTCAGCCATAGATGCCAGCATCTCTTTAGTCATAATACATGCAGTTGACAGACCCAGAAACAGATCTGCGCCATTAAGGGCCTGTTCCAGAGAGTCCACATCCCTACCGGTAATGAATTCCTGTTTATATACATTGAGGTCTTTCCTTTTTTTATTAATAACACCTTTCGAGTCGCACATCACAATATTTTCCTTTCGTACTCCAAGGGAAACATATAATCTGGAACATGAAATAGCTGCCGCACCGGCTCCACAAACCACCATCTTCAAATCTTCAATTTTTCTTCCCGTTATTTCCAGCGAATTCAGCAAACCGGCCCCCGAGATAATTGCAGTTCCATGCTGATCATCATGAAAAACCGGAATGTCAAGCAACTTTTTTAGTTTTGTTTCAACTTCAAAACATTCAGGCGATTTAATATCTTCAAGGTTTATTCCACCGAATGTTGGAGCAATTTGTCTGCAGAACTCAATTAATTTTACCGGATCTTTTTCATTGACCTCAATATCAAATACATCAACATCGGCAAATACCTTAAACAGAAGACCTTTTCCTTCCATTACAGGCTTCCCGGCCATGGCACCAATGTCACCAAGCCCCAGAACAGCAGTGCCATTTGATATGACAGCTACAAGATTCCCTTTAGCCGTATAATTGTAAACATCTTCAGGGTTCTTTTCTATTTCAAGACAGGGATACGCAACACCAGGTGTATATGCCAGGCTAAGATCAAATTGTGTCGAATAAGGTTTGGTAGGTATGACTTCTATTTTGCCGTGACGTCCTCTGCTATGATAGAGAAGCGCATCCTCTTTTGTAACTTTATGCATGACGTTATATTTAAATTAAGTATTTCGAAATTATAGAATTAGCTCTTTATCTTTAAAAGAATGAAAATCAGAAATAGGCTATTCGAATTTACAACTAAAATATCAATATTTGTATGAGATAAATCAGTGAAATGTTCCTCTAAGATTATTTTATAATGACTGTTTGCGTCCAACCACTCTTAAAGGCCTCATCAGATATTTTGATCATTATGTAAATTTCGTTTCCGATAATAAGGGAAGAAGTACTATCTTGATTTTAACCAAACTTCAGTCTATATTAAGAGGGATTTTAATAATGCATTAAATATATTTTGCATTAACGACAAATTTAGATATTTTCAACGGCAGTTTTTGGAATAGTTTTAACAAGGTTAATATTTATTTTTCACATGAATAAAAACATTGCAATAGGTACTGATATAGGTGGAAGTCATATCAGTTGTGTGGCTGTTGATTTGGTATCGGGTAAGATCATCAGGGATTCTCTTACAGAAAGATCAGTAGATAATCAGGCTCAGGCAAGCGAGATAATTGGTACATGGGCAGACGCATTGTCAGCTTCTTTGGCGAAAGTTCCTTCCGGGGATGTCAAAGGAATAGGATTTGCAATGCCAGGTCCGTTTGATTATGTTAAAGGTATCAGCTATATCAAGGGAGTTGCAAAATATGAGAATCTCTATGGGGTGAATGTCACTGAAGCAATAGCTGAAAATCTGGGTCTTCACAATGACTTTCTCATCAGGTTCATGAACGATGCTTCTGCTTTTGCCGTAGGAGAAGCATGGGCTGGCAGCGCCTCAGGCTTTAACAGATCACTTTCAATTACCCTGGGAACCGGCTTTGGCTCAGCTTTTATAAGTAAACGTATCCCAATTGTTGATGGACCACAGGTACCCAGATTAGGTTGCATTTATCACCTGCCGTATAAAGAAGGTATAGCTGATGACTATTTTTCAACCCGTGGTTTGTTATCAAGGTATAAGAAGGTTACTGGCAAGGAACTGAGTGGAGTCAAAGAGCTCGCCTCATTGGCACCAACTGATAAAGCTGTTATGGATCTCTTCATTGATTTTGGGGTCAGAGCGGGGGAATTTCTTGCACCATGGCTTATAAAATTCAACGCCGAAATCTTAGTAATAGGGGGGAATATTTCTAATGCATATAATCTTTTCGGCGAAGTCTTTGAAGACAGTTTGAAAAAGGAGAATTGTTTTTGTGAGGTAGCTCTTTCCAATCTTAAAGAAGATGCTGCTCTTCTTGGAAGCGCCTATTTGCTCGATGATAATTTCTGGAAATCTGTTCAACATGCCCTGCCATTAATGTAATATAAAAGATATAAAACACACCACGCTGGTCGAATAGCGGATAAAATATAAAATAACCTTAACCTTAACCTTAACCTTAACCTTAACCTACATGACAACACAAAAAGTGAATATCTCCAAAATACTTCCGGTTCTTATTGGATTTTTTGTAATGGGCTTCGTTGATTTAGTAGGTATAGCCACTAATTACGTAAAAGCTGATTTTCATCTATCGGATACAATGGCAAATTTGTTGCCCTCAATGGTTTTCTTTTGGTTCCTGGTATTTTCCGTGCCTACAGGATTATTAATGAATAAAATTGGCAGGAAAAACACCGTTCTTCTTAGTTTAATTATAACTCTTCCGGCTTTGCTCATTCCTATATTAACTTATTCCTTTAGCTCAATGTTAATTTCTTTTACATTATTGGGCATAGGTAATACAATGATGCAGGTTTCATTAAATCCATTGTTAGCAAATATTGTTGACGAGAAAAGAATGGCAAGCACACTGACATTTGGGCAATTTATCAAGGCCATCGCCTCTTTTGTTGCTCCAATTTTTGCTGCATGGGCTGTTGTGAGGTTTTTAGACTGGAGAATGATTATGTTCCCGATATTTTTAGCAATATGCTTTTTTGTTTTAGCATGGCTGTTCTTTACAAAAATTAAAGAGAAGAATATCGAAACCAGAGTAGCCTCTTTTAAGGAGTGTTTCTCATTACTTGGAGATATATCCATTTTACTTTTATTTTTGGGCATTATGGCTCATGTGGGACTAGATGTCGGTATTAACACTACGGCTCCAAAACTACTTATGGAACGACTGCATATCGACCTTTCTGATGCAGGTTATGCAACCAGTTTCTATTTTATTTTCCGTACTGCGGGATGTTTATTGGGATCAGGTCTATTGGCTAAATTCTCTGCAAAGAAAGTTTTTATTGTAAGTTTAAGCATGATCCTTATTGGGATAATATGTCTGTTTATACCCGATAAAACTATAATGTACTCTGGTATTGCCTTATTTGGACTGGGCAATTCGAATATTTTCTCTATTATCTTTTCTCAGGCTCTTTTACATAAGCCAACATCTCATAATGAGGTTTCGGGGCTAATGATAATGGGTATTTTTGGAGGAGCTGTTTTTCCATTGATTATGGGGGTTTCGTCCGATTTTTTTGGCGGACAATCTGGTGCACTGTTTGTTCTTCTGTTTTGTGTTGCATATCTGCTGGCATTTGTTTCAACGAAAATTAAAACCTTTGCTTCTGTTGAATAAAACATAAAACTAGGTTAGTGATCTGGGGAATGTTGCTTTTGGAATGTCAATTCTGATAATCTGCATGATCTATCTGCTGTCAGTTTCTATTTACAGTCTGAAAAGATAAATTATCTTTCAATCAACTCGTGAAATTATCGTCTATGGTGTGTCTGAAAAGACCTTTGTGAACCTTCAGGATAACCTTTGTGCACCTTTGTGGTAAACCATAATTTATTGAACCACAAAGGATCACAAAGTAAGGCATAAAGTAACACAAAGAGAGTGGATAGAAAATTAATAACTTTTTAGACTCCCCCTTTTTTTAATCTGATTATCGTTCATCCACTCAGATCTTATATATATACATTAAAACTGACGGTTCATACAAAACCTGTTTTTAGAGAGAGATCTTATGAAAGATCGGATTACTTTTAAGGGTGATTTTGAAGAGTCTGTAGATGTATAAATGGGGATTTAAAAATGGGAATAATATTCACTTCAATTCAATTCTGCTATTATCTGTTTTGTTCTTATTGTTAACTGGTTGCAGGAGCAACATGGGGGAATCAGAAAAGAGCCGGGTTAATGGAAAAAATTTGCAGGGAATGACACCTGATATAATTTCTTCATATGTTAAGTTTCGGTCATATCAGAATCCCGATTCAACCTGGGGTTACACAATATTCGTGAATAGCAGGCCTTACATGCATTATAGCAGAATTCACCTTAAAAAATATTCATCTGGTTTTTCATCAAAGAAAGATGCTGATATGGTTGCTGAACTTATTGTTAAAATGATTCAGAATGGGACCCTTGAACCAAAGCTGGATGAAAAAACTTTAGATAGTCTTTATTTAAAAATGGATAGAAAAAAATAATTGAGGTTCGTAGTTTTTAGGTTTAGTTCTTTTTTGTTCCGGAGTTCCCCTTTCCCCATATTCCCAAATACTCCGGAACATTTTAACCCTCTTCGCTGTGAGTATTGTCTTTTGACAAACTTAAAATCAGTCCGAAGAGGGTTCTTCTTTTATTCTGAGAATAGCATCAGACACATACAGGTTTATTAAAAATAGAACTTCTTCCACTTGTATTTTGCTCTTAAAACATGCAAATTGCGTAATAATTCATGATTCGGAATTCGTATTTTTTTATCAAAAGCAAATATTTGCAACATGAAAGAAGATAAATCAGGGAGAAGGAATTTTCTTAAGAAATCAGCTGCTGCACTTGTCGCCTTTACAATTGTGCCAAGGCATGTATTTGGAGGTAATGGCTTTACTCCTCCAAGCGATCAGCTAACAAAAGGTATTGTCGGAGTAGGTGGCATGGGGAGAAACCATTTTGATTATGAAGGAACACGTCTGCTGGCAGTATGCGATGTTGATAAGACTCATCTTGACCAGGCGGTTGCTGCCGCAGGCGGGAATATTTCTGGATATCGTGATTTCCGTGAATTAATTGGCAGACCCGACATTGATATCGTTCACATTGCAACGCCTCCTCACTGGCATGGAATAATTTCCAGGATGTCTGCTGAGGCAGGTAAGGACATCTGGTGCGAGAAACCTATGACACATACGATTGGCGAAGGCATAAAAGTGGTGGAGGCTGTTCAGAAATACGGAAGAATGTTCCGTCTGAATACATGGTTCAGGTTTAAAGATCAGTTTTATGGTTTGGGTACTACGGTTAAACCATTGAAGAAACTTGTCGATAGCGGAGTGCTGGGTTGGCCTTTAAAAGTAACAGTAAGTGGAATAACAGGTTACGACTGGAAATTTTATTGGAGCGGTCTTTATAATCTTAAACCGATGCCTGTTCCTCCCGAACTCGACTACGACTTCTGGCTTGGTCCGGCACCATTCAAACCATACAATCCCGAGCGTGTACATCAAAAATTCCGTGGCTATTGGGATTATGATGGTGGTGGCCTGGGAGATATGGGCCAGCACTATCTCGATCCTGTCCAATATCTGCTCAATAAAGATGAAACCGGTCCGGTTTCAGTAGAAGTAGATGCCCCCCAGCAACACTATGATGCTGTTGGTTCATGGAGAAGAATAACATTCACATATGCTGACGGATGCCAGATAATTCTCGATGGTGAGAACCGTGATAAAAATGCTGCATATATTGAAGGACCTTATGGCAAAGTTTTTAAAGGATTCAGATCCGATATACCCGATATGCAGAAACTTATCGACTCATTACCCGATCCGGCACCTCAAATTGTAACTTTTAACGAGTCAGTATTAACCAGGAGAAAATTTGCCCTTAATGAAGCAAATGGCCACAGGTCATGCACAATAGTGAACCTTGGTATAATTGCACTTCGCTTGGGAAGAAATCTTAAGTATGATCCCGTTAAACAGTGTTTCGTTGATGATGAGGGGGCCAACCGACTTATAAACCCTCCAATGCGGGGACCATGGAAAATATGATGTATATAAAAAATAAAGCAATTATGATTAAAATCCAGAGAATACTTATTACGGGTTTTGCCTTACTGTTTTTTTCGCTCTCAGCTTATCCGCAAGACAAAAGGACTATCGAAACCAAAGTAGCAGATCTGCTCGCCAGGATGCCTGCAAATGACCAGCAGTTTACAAACAGTCTTATGGTCGACATGATGTCACTCGGAGAAGAAGGATTAAATCTAATCTGCCATCAGGTTATCCCTGCAGGAACAGGTGACGATACACGGCCCAGATTTGCAATCGAAAGTCTTTCACGTTTTCTTTCAGGCAAAAATTATGAAAAGGAGAGACCATTTTGGGAGATGATATGTATAAGTTATGCTACCGGACAAAAGGACTCGGGTGTCAAAGATTTTTTCATGAAACAACTTCAGCAGTTTGGAGGAATCAAGTCGGCTGAGGCTATGAAAATTTATCTTTCCAGCAAAGAATTGTGCAGCCCGGCTTTAGCGGTGATTTCATCAGTTGGCGGCAAAACTGCAGATGATATCTTGTCGGAGGCTCTGAAGAATAAAGATCTTCCCTGTGCAGCGGAAGTTATGAACACTCTCGCATTAATGAATTCACAGGCAGCTGTAAATGAATATATTACATGGGCATCAGCGAACGATATTAATATAAAGGCTTCAGCATTGAATGCGCTGGCACAAAGTGGAAGCAAACTGGCTTATCCTGTGTTACTAACAGCAGCAAAAGATGTATCTTACAGATGGGACGCAACAGGCTCTGCGGCATCTTTGCTGAGGTACGCCAAAGTAGTTGGCATGAATGGCGACGTAAAGATAGCAGATAAGATATGTAAGCTCATAATGTCAAATTGTGACGACAAAAATTCAATCCAAAACAAAACTGTTGCTCTTGATACTTATGTGTTCTTTCATGGCATCAAAGCTATGCCTGAAATTATTAATGCTGCCGCTCATTCAGATGGTAAATACAGGAGTGCAGCAATAAATATGTCGCTTGGAATTCCCGGAACAGAGGTTGTAAAAATGTGGATTGCTTACTTCCCAAAAGCAATTCCGGAAGCAAAACCTGAAATAATATATATGCTGGGTATAAGAGCCGATAAGATGGCTTTGCCTCTTATAACAGCCTCATTGTCATCTACGGATAGGAATGTAAGAATTGAAGCAGCTTCATCTTTAGTAAAATTAAACGGAGGCAAATCAATACCGGCCCTGACAGACTATATGATGAAATTTGACAGCGATTCCGATCAGTACGCTGCGAAATCTGCTTTTAAGACGGTTTGCGGCAACAATAATATATCACAATTAGTACCGGTGCTGAAAAGCGGATCTGAGGCATCAAGGATCAGTACTATTGAATTGCTGGCCTGGAACAAAGAAGAAGAATATTTCCAGGATGTTCTCCCGCTCACCTCGTCAGCTGACGAACCTGTAAAAGAGGCGGCCATAAAAGCGCTTGCCAATCTTGCCGGACCATCCGATCAGACAAAACTTATAGAACTTCTGTCAAAAACGGACAATCCCGATTATTTAAATGATATCCGGACTGCAATCGGAGTTGCTGCAGGTAAAATAGCTGACCCCGAAAAGCGATCAACAGTTGTTCTGAAAGCCCTGGATGGAAATATTCAGAAGGAAAGGATTATTCCTGTCCTGGCGATGACAGGAGGCCGGGAGGCTTTGAAAAAGTTAATGAAGGAATTTGAAATTGGAAATGCTGATATCCGCGACGTCTGTTTTAAGACCCTTTCGGAATGGAAAAATTTTTCAGCTTCTTCGTTGCTGTATGAAATTTGTGCCTCAGGAAATAAAACTTTCGAAGGTCCGGCATTTGAAGCATATATAAGACAAATAAAATCCGCTGATCTGCCCGATGAACAAAAACTGCTGCTTTTCAGAAAGATTATGCCCTTCGCATTAAGCACTGACCGTAAAATAGAAATTCTGAACGAGATAGGAAAACTGAAGACTTATCAGGCACTTTATTTTGTTGCCAATTATCTTGATGATTCCACAACTTCCGCTACAGCAGCCAGATCAGCTATGAACATCGCTCTTCCAACGGTAGACTCCAAAGCAGGTATGTATGGAGAACTGGTAAAAGAGATTCTTACACAGGCAGCTGGAAAATTGAGAGGAGAGGAGAGTGGAGCTGATAAAGAAATGATAACCAAATATTTAGCCGCCATGCCTGCCGATGAAGGTTTTAAATCAATGTTTAACGGAAAGGATCTTTCGGGATGGCAGGGGCTTGTTGAAAACCCTATAGAAAGGGCAAAGATGAAACCTGCCGAACTGGCAAGAAAGCAACTTGAAGCTAACAAGAAATTACCTGGAAACTGGAGCGTTAAAGATGGCTGTATATGGTTTAATGGTTCGGGTGATAATCTTTGTTCAATAAAGCAATATGGCGATTTTGAAATGTTAGTGGACTGGAAGATAACGAAAAAGGGTGACAGTGGTATTTATCTCAGAGGCTCACCCCAGGTTCAGATATGGGATACCTCGAGAGTGGATGTAGGTGCTCAGGTTGGCTCCGGTGGATTATACAATAATCAGAAAAACCCATCCAAGCCTTTAAAGGTCGCTGACAATCCTGTTGGTGACTGGAATACTTTCAGAATTGTTATGATAGGAGAGAAAGTTTCAGTCTGGCTTAATGGTGAACTGGTTGTAGATAATGTTACCCTCGAAAATTATTGGGACAGGAATATACCCATATTCCCAAAAGGTCCGATTGAACTGCAGGCTCATGGAACTGATTTGGCTTTCAGAGATTTATATGTCAGAGAGATAAGTGATAAGGAATATAATCTGACTCCTGATGAAAGATCGGAAGGATTTGTTTCTCTTTTCAATGGAAGAAACCTTGATAACTGGGTTGGCAATAAAAAGTCATATGTGGCAGAAGATGGAATGATTGTAATCAAGCCGGTTGATGATTCGGGTGGCAACCTTTATACAGAAAAGGAATATTCTGATTTTATTTTCCGGTTTGAATTTCAGCTTACTCCGGCAGCAAATAACGGGTTAGGAATCAGAGCACCGCTTACCGGTGATGCAGCTTATGTGGGAATGGAGCTTCAGATACTCGATGATACTGATCCTGTGTATGCAAATCTTCAGCCTTACCAGTACCACGGATCGGTGTATGGAGTAATTCCCTCCAGAAGAGGATATCTTAAACCATTGGGAGAATGGAATTATGAAGAGGTCACAGTTAAAGGGACTCATATTAAAATTGTGCTTAATGGAACGACTATTGTTGATGGAGACATTGCCGGACCAAGAGATAATGGGACTATGGATCATAAAGACCACCCGGGATTAAAAAATCAGACTGGTCATATTGGGTTTCTGGGGCATGGTTCACTTGTAAAATTCAGAGATATTCGAATTAAAGAGCTGTAACGGTATAATTCCCCTCCTTGGAGGGGATAGGGGTGGGTATTTAATTTTTTTTTAATGAATAAAAGAAAAATAATTCCATATAACCCTGAGTTAAAAGAATTTGCAAGAGAGTTAAGACGAAACATGACTCTGTCAGAAGTTCTGTTATGGAATCAATTGAAGCAAAAACAAATGCTTGGATTTGATTTTGACAGGCAAAGACCAATTGGTAATTATATTGTCGATTTTTATTGCAAAGAGTTGCTATTGGCAATTGAAATAGATGGAAAATCTCATTTCAATAAATATGATTATGATGAAAAGAGACAAAAGGAACTTGAAAAGTCAGGTGTAAGGATATTAAGATTTGAGGATATTAAGGTCAAAAAGGATATATTAAATGTGCTTAGAGAAATTGAATATTGGATAAAAACAAATAAACCCACCCCTTACCCCTCCCGGGAGGGGAATAAAAAGGACGATCCTCAGAAATTAAATATAAACCGCAATACATGAAAAATATATGCTTTCTTCTGTTATCATTAGTCATGCTTTTTTCCTGTTCCCAGGTGAAACCCCCTGACCCTTTTGGGCCGGTTCCATCCGAAAGGCAACTGGCCTGGCATGAAATGGAGTATTATATGTTTGTCCATTTTACCGTTAACACCTTTACGGATAAGGAATGGGGATATGGCGATGAGAAAGAGTCGGTCTTTAATCCGACTGAACTCGACTGCCGGCAATGGGCAAGAGTTGCCAGAGATGCAGGCATGAAAGGTATTATTATTACTGCAAAACATCATGACGGGTTTTGTCTCTGGCCTTCAAAATTTACAGAACATTCAGTTAAAAATTCAATATGGAAAAATGGTAAAGGAGATGTTCTGAGGGAACTTCGTTCGGCTTGTGATGAATATGGTTTGAAATTTGGTGTCTATCTCTCACCATGGGACAGGAACAGTTCATTTTATGGAACTCCTGAATACCTGACTTATTACCGGAATCAACTTCGTGAACTACTTACCGAATATGGTGATATTTTTGAAGTATGGTTTGACGGCGCCAATGGAGGAGACGGATATTATGGAGGTACTAGAGAGACCAGAAAGATTGATAATAAAACCTATTATGATTGGACCAATACCCATAAAATTGTCAGGGAACTGCAACCATCGGCAGTTATGTTCAGCGATGCAGGACCAGATGTCAGATGGGTTGGTAATGAAAGCGGCATGGGCAGTCTGACGAACTGGTGTCTTTTGAAAAAAGATGAGATGTATCCGGGGGGAGATTTTGCTAAGATTCTCGGAGAAGGTCAGGAAGACGGGAACTATTGGGTACCGGTTGAAGTTGATGTTTCTATTCGTCCGGGCTGGTTTTATCATAAGAGTCAGGACTCGCTTGTACGATCACCAGAAAACCTTATGGAAATATATTATGCATCAGTGGGTCGCAATAGCTGTCTTCTGCTCAATGTACCACCTGACAGGAGAGGCCTGTTGAATGAAAAGGACGTTATGTCACTTCTAGGTTTCAGAAAATTGAGAGAAAAAGAATTTGCGAATGATCTGGCAAAAGGAAAGCAGGTTATTGCTTCTTCCTTCAGAGGAAAAGGCTATGAGGCTTCAAATGTAAATGATGGCAATCCGGAATCTTTCTGGACTACAAATGATACTCAGTTATCGGGGGAGATTACTGTTGATCTTGGTGCCGAAACTGAAGTGAACAGGATTGTACTTCAGGAATATATAAAGCTTGGACAAAGGGTTCAGGAATTTACAGTTTCAGCTTTTAATAACGGTGATTGGAAAACAATACTTGAAGGCACGACTATTGGCCACAAAATAATAAGAAAATTTCCTGTTGTAAAAACAGACAGAATAAAAGTAACTGTCGCTCGTTCAAAAGCCTGTCCGCTTATTTCCAACCTGGAATTATACCGGTCACCTGGGAATTGAAATGTAAAATGAAGAAATGTAGAAATGGAGAGTTGGAAATTATTACTCTCAGTTTTTCTCTGTGCCTTCTCTGTGTTTCTCTGTGTAAGTTCTTAAAAATAAGTTTTATAGAGTTTCATAGAGCGACACAGATAAAGAGGGAGATTAATCGACATGAAACATTCTTGCAACTTTTACCGCAGCTGTAACTCTCTTGGTTATACCTGTCCAGTTTTTCTTTACGATATGTTCTTTTGTTATCAGATTTGAACCTATTCCGACACATGTAACTCCAGCATTAAACCATTCCGTCAGATTTTCGAGAGTTGGTTCCACTCCACCCGTCGGCATAATGCTCGTCCAGGGACATGGCCCTTTTATTGATCTCACAAAATCAGGTCCACCTACTGAAGAGCCGGGAAATATCTTAACTATCTCGGCACCAAGTTCTTCTGCATAATTGATTTCTGAAATGGTTCCGCAACCAGGAATCCAGAGTATTTTTCTGCGGTTGCTGACTTTTGCCATTTCAGGATTCAGTATTGGAGATACAATGAAATTTGCACCAAGCTGAATATATAATGAAGTAGTTCCTTCATCGACTATTGATCCGGCACCCATCACTAATCCGGGAGTTTCTTTTTCTGCCCACTTATTAAGATCACTGAATAATTCATGTGCATAATCACCACGGTTTGTGAATTCAAATACTTTAATTCCACCGTCATAGCAGGCTTTGATCACATTTCTGCATATTCCCGGATCTTTATGATAAAAAATAGGGACAATACCTGCTTCCCTCATTTTTATTATGACGTCTATTCTGGTAAATCGTGCCATAGCATAATTCTTTTATACAAAAATAAGTAAATTAGGATCAAATGCAAAGCCTGTAAAGTCTATAAAGTCAGTCAGGTCCGTATTAACTTATTTCTTTCGTCTTTTTACTTTCGCATTTCCATTTACTCCTATCACCTTGCAGCAGGCCGGTCTTTTGAAATATTCTCTGTGCAACTCTGTGAAAGTTCTTCCATTGTATTTGTCTTTCGACTTTTGCCTTTTATAGCCCATAATAATTATCTTAGCATCTCATTATTTCAAAATGGCCTTAAATTATATCTGGATAGCTTTTTTTATTATAGGTTTTATTGTGGCACTTGGTCAACTGATATTTGCAGGTAATACTCAAATATTCAACGACCTTATAAATTCTGTTTTTTCAAATGCAAAGACGGGTTTCGAAATTTCCTTAGGATTAACAGGAGCACTTACATTGTGGATGGGTTTGCTGAAAGTGGGTGAGAAGGGAGGAGTTGTTTCTCTTCTGGGTAAACTTATCGGTCCTCTATTTGAAAAACTTTTTCCCGGATTACCAAAAGGTCATCCTGCTTACGGATCGATAATGCTTAATATTTCGGCCAATATGCTTGGTCTTGATAATGCAGCCACACCAATCGGACTTAAGGCAATGGAGGAGATGCAGGAAGTTAATCCTGATAAGGAAACTGCTTCCAATGCCCAGATTATGTTTCTCGTTCTTAACGCAGCAGGTCTTACAATTATCCCAGTAAGCATTATCGTTTACAGAACTCAGCTCGGAGCTGTTAATCCGGCCGATATTTTTATTCCGATTCTTATCTCAACTTTTGCCGCCTCACTTACGGGGATGGTAAGTGTAGCCATAATTCAAAAAATCAATCTTTTTGATAGAGTTATACTCTCATATCTTGGGGGACTTACAGCAATTATCATTGGTATTATATTCTATTTCGGCCGGCTTCCAAAGGAACAGATATCAACCATTTCAACATTCATGGCCAATTTTATACTAATGTCGATAATTGTACTTTTTATTGTTCTGGCATTTATAAAAAAGGTCAATGTTTATGATGCCTTCATCGAAGGAGCCAAGGAGGGCTTCAGTACTTCAATCAGGATTATTCCGTTTCTTGTCGCAATTCTGGTTGCTATCGGTATATTCAGAGCTTCCGGGGCACTCGATTTCATTATAGCAGGAATATCAAAGTTTTTTGCATGGATGGGTATTGATACCTCGTTCACAAGTGCTTTGCCGGTAGCCTTTATGAAACCACTTTCAGGAACCGGTGCCCGGGGACTGATGATTGATGCCATGAAAACCTATGGACCTGATTCTTTCATTGGAAGATTGTCTTGCACAATGCAGGGAACTACCGATACAACATTTTATATTGTTGCCGTCTATTTCGGTGCTGTAGGGATAAAAAACACAAGATATTCAATAGGCTGCGGCTTACTTGCGGATCTTGCTGGTTTTGTAACGGCGATATTTGTGGCATATCTCTTCTTTAAATAAGTTTTATCAATGAGCATTCTGGTGAAATCGGTGTATGTAGGAGTAAGTATTATTGCAATTATATTTCTTACATCAAAGCTGAAAATTAAAGCGTTCATTGCACTGTTCCTTGTTTCCCTCTTTCTTGCCTTTACCACTCTGCCTGCAAATACAATTGTAAGTACAATAAAGGAAGGATTCGGTAATACAATGGCTTCCATCGGATTCCTTATTATCCTCGGGGCAATAATAGGCATCACTCTCGACAGAACCGGAGGCACAATCAGCATCGCCAGATATATCCTTTCAAAAACGGGTGAACACAGAAGTGCTTCCGCTTTAGCTATTACAGGTTTTATAACAGGGTTGCCAATTTTTTGTGATTCAGGTTTCATTATCTTAAGTGGTCTGGCAAAATCCTTAAGCTCAAGATCTAAAACTTTAATGCCTTTTATGGCAACAGTATTGGCTACTTCACTTTATTCGGTCCATTGTCTCATCCCTCCACATCCCGGGGCGTTGGCTGCAGCAGGTTTGATAAATGTGAATTTAGGATACCTGGTTATAATTGGAATACTCTTCGCTATTCCGGGTGCTATAGCTGCTTTTTTCTGGTCACAATGGTTGTCAAAAGGTAAAGGCTATTCACCTGCAAAAAATGTCGGAAATGAAACAAAGATAAATCAGGAGGGTCTGCCCTCAACCTTACTCTCATTCTTACCAATTGTAGTTCCTCTGGTGCTGATAACAATAAGATCTCTTCTTAGCCTTTTTGACAAAGGAGGGCAGACCCTGGTTTCAAAAATATTCTTTTTCATTGGGGAACCTATATTTGCGTTGGCTATTGGTGCATTTCTTGCAATGTTCCTGATTAAAGAAAAAACTATAGAATCGATGAATTCGGTTTTTGGGGAAGCCATTGAAAAAGCGGGGCCAATCCTTATTGTCACTGCTGCAGGAGGAATGTTTGGAATGGTAATTAAAGCAACAGGCACAGGTGAAGCTATAGGTAAGCTGCTTGCAGGAACAAATATTGGAATAGTGGTTCCGTTTCTTATTGCAGTAGTTATGAAAACTGCACAGGGATCTTCGACCGTGGCAATTATTACAACTGCTTCATTTGTGGCTCCGATGCTATCACTACTTGGACTCGATTCGGAATGGGGCAGATTACTTACTATGATGTCGATGGGTGCAGGATCAATGATGGTATCTCATGCCAATGATTCTTACTTCTGGGTGATCTCTAATTTTTCTGATGTTGACCCTGCAACAACATTAAAAGTCTATTCATCCTCTACTATTGTAATGGGATTAGTGGTTTTTGCCTGTGTGTGGATAACATCCTTAATAATTTTGTAAAAGGCCATGGATTCTGTGAGCTTGAAAAACTAATGGAGAATAATAAAATGAATATAAGATCAATAGCTGAGCAGATCTTTCTTGCAGGAGTTGAAAGTGTGCTTCCTGATAAACTGATATCCACGAAGATATGTTCAGACGACAATTGCCTGAAAATTGACCAGTTGAGCTTTCCACTGGATGCGATAGAGAACATTTATGTTATTGGAGCCGGAAAAGCAAGTGCTATGATGGGTGAAGCGGTGGAAAAGATACTTACCGGTAGGATCACCAAAGGGTTCATTGTTGTAAAATATGGTTATTTGCGCAGATTGAAATATATTAGAGTTATGGAAGCCGGTCATCCGGTTCCCGATGAAAATGGATTAATCGCTACGGAAGAAATTTTGAAAATTGCAGAGATAGCAAGTCATAACGATCTTGTGATATGCTTGTTATCAGGAGGAGGTTCTGCATTACTATCCGATATCGCCGAAGGTTGTTCTCTCGAGGATATGATTAAACTTAATGACCTTCTGATTAACAGCGGAGCATCTATAAGCGAGATAAATGCAGTACGTAAACATTTGTCAGTTGTTAAGGGTGGTCAGCTTACAAGAGCCTTTTATCCGGCTACTCTTGTGAACCTTATCCTGTCCGACGTTCCGGGTGACCCGCTGGATGTGATAGCTTCAGGACCAACAGTACCCGATCCGACAACATTTAAGCAGGCACTGACGGTTTTTTCTTCATCCGGATTGACCGAAAAAGTTCCTGGCGGAATACTTAAATATCTGAAAGAGGGTGCCGATGGGAAAAGAAACGAAACACCAAAACCAGGGGATCGTATCTTTGATAAAACGTTCAATATTCTATTGGGTTCCAACACAAATGCACTTGAAGCAGCCCGATGCAAAGCATTGGAATTTAATATAAATGCTGTTATTATTGACGATAAATTGCAGGGCGATACATCTTCTGTAGCAGAATATATTGTTAATATCGCATTAAAATTTAAAAGCGATGAAGATGAGATAAAACCCGTATGTCTTTTATTTGGTGGTGAAACAACAGTTAAAATGACCGGAAAAGGATCGGGTGGAAGAAACCAGCATCTGGCCCTAATAACGGCTCAATTGCTTCAGCATAAACCAGGTATAACAATACTTGCAGCCGGGACAGATGGTAATGACGGACCAACTGATGCCGCCGGAGCTGTTGTGGATTCAGGGACTATATCTGAAGCTCTTTCAAAAAATATTGATCCGGATAAACATATTGCAGAATTCAATTCCTATCATTTTTTTAAAAAAGCCGGTGGACATATTATCACTGGTCCGACGATGACTAATGTGATGGATTTAATTGTAGTGATTGTGGAACCAACTATAAAGTAAACAGTAAACAGTGATCAGTGATCAGTAATCAGTAATCAGTAATCAGTAATCAGTAATCAGTAATCAGTAATCAGTAATCAGTAATCAGTAATCATCAATCAGTAAAAAGTAAACAGTAAACAGTGATCAGTAATCAGTAACCACTAATCAGCAATAATGAACTAATAATTATAACTATGAAAAAAGTGTACCTCTTCTTCTTTATTTTCTTAAGTTTGGTTTCGTGTAATCAGCCGTCAAAGAATATTGCCGGATCCGGAAAAAATCCTGTTACACAATATATAGATACCTCGGACATGACCAATAATTTTTATGATAATGTTGAAACACATCCGCTTCCAGTAAACGATTTGTTTATTGATGGAGAAGTTGCCAACCCCGGCAAGGTGGATTTTAATGGTCTGCCTGTACATTCGGTTATTGTTAAAGAGACATTGCTCGACAGTACGGGCGGAGACAGATTTGTTGGAGCTTACCGCTATGATGGTTATTCACTCTTTGATATTCTTGACAAACGGATTTTAAAAAAGGCAAACATAAATGAGTTTAAACCAATTATCGATCTTTATGTGGAGATTGAGAATGATAAAGGAGATAAGGTTGTATTCAGCTGGGGTGAAATATATTATCCGAATAATTTGCATAAGATTTTGATTGCAAATGGAGTGTCGAGGATAATACCTTCAAAAACAAAGGAGCTGTGGCCGCTTCCTGTTGAAAGCAAAATTGTGGCATCGGGTGATCTTGTTACAGAAAGAAATATCTCATCACCTGTAAGAATAACCGTTAAATCATATCCACATTCTTTTACTGTAAAACAAGGGATGTCGCCTATGTATTCTCCTGCGATAAATATTTTTAGTTCTTCAAAAAAGGTCGGACAGATTGAAACACTTCCGGAGAACCTCGTAAGTACAACTTTTAATACAATATTTTATGGGAGAGGGAAAGGTATCCACAGTACTACACCATTTAACGGGGTTTTACTTAAAGATCTCCTTCTGAAATATTATCCGGTAATCAAAGAAAACCTGAGGTCGGGCATTATCTGCATTGCCGGGAAAGATGGTTACAGGAGCGCTGTGTCTTACTCTGAGCTTTTCAACCGTAATGACCAGCAGGAATTTATGTTAATAAAAACGGCAAAAGAAGAAGAAGGAGGACTCTTCAGAATTTTCGCCGCTTCGGATTTTTTCTCCGACAGGGCAATCAAATCAGTCAGTGAAATACATTTCAATGTTATTAAATAAAAAGTAAGATCATGAAAGCAAAACTATTAGTTCTTTTGTTCACTTTAGCTGTTGTTTCTACTAGCTATGGAAGTAAAAAAACAGCAGAAAATGGTAAAAGTGTTGTTAATCTCAATCAGGTGCCAGCTACGGATTATGGTATGATGATAGTAGCAAAGATGCAAGTGAAACCAGATAAGGTTAAAGACTTCATTGAAGCTGCAAAGGAGATGATTGAAAAGTCGAATAAAGAGCCTGGATGCAAATCATATCAGCTATACCAGGACCCGTATAATAATGCCATGTTTGTTTTCGTCGAGGAATATAAAAACCAGGCTGCTATTGATGCCCATTTTGCCAGCGATTATTTTAAGGCTTTTGGTCCCAGAATCAGCGATATGATTGCGGAGCAGGCCAGGATTAAAATTATAAGTGTGGCTAAGGAGACAATTAAATAAAATATGAAGGCCCTCGTTCTTGAAAAATATAATATACTGAAATATAAGGATGTTCCTGATCCTGTTATCAAAAGTAATGAGGTACTGGTCAGAGTAATGGCGTGTGGAATCTGCGGTTCTGATGTACATGGTATGGATGGCAGTACCGGAAGAAGG
Source organism: Bacteroidales bacterium UBA1797 (assembly GCA_002319885.1). Lineage (GTDB taxonomy): Bacteria > Bacteroidota > Bacteroidia > Bacteroidales > VadinHA17 > LD21. Next base: position 924 of record DCFT01000138.1, on the reverse strand, counting down.
ATTCCACCAATGATCATGGGACATGAAGCTTCAGGGATAATTATTGAAACCGGTGCCGGTGTAAACGGATGGAAAACAGGAGACAGGGTCACTTTCGATTCAACAGTTTATCCGCTCGACGACTGGTTCACTCTTGAAGGATTCTATAATCTGAGTGACAACCGGGAAGTCCTGGGAGTATCACCGGGGAGCTATAAAAGAGATGGAGCATTCGCCGAATTTATTTCAATTCCTCAGCACATCCTTTATAAGATTCCTGATAATGTCACTTTTGAACAGGCTGCGATGGTTGAGGCTGTTGCAGTGGCAAATCATTCATTAAATATTGCAGGAATCAGAACCGGAGACAAATGTGTGGTTGTAGGTGCAGGAATGATAGGGATCTTTATCTTAAAACTTTTGAAAATATCTGGCGCTTCAACAATAATAGCTGTAGATATTAATTCAGGACGGACTGAAAAAGCTCTGAAAGCAGGGGCAGATCATACATTTATATCAACAGAGGAAAATCTCGGGGGGGAAATAATTGCCCTGACTAATAACAGAGGAGCTGATATCTCTTTTGAAGCAGTCGGGAAAAGTGAATCTGTAAATATTGCTATTGATCTTTTAAGGAAAGGCGGCAAAGCAATTCTGGTCGGGAATATATCGTCCTCTGTTGATTTCCCTCTTCAAAAAGTTGTTACGCGCGAATTAAAGATTCTGGGAAGTTGCGCAATCAGAGGCGAGTATGAAAACGTACTGAATCTGATGGCTAAAGGCAGGATTTGTGTTGATGATATGATCTCAGCCGTTGTTCCGCTTTCAGAAGGTGCCGTATGGTTTGACAAACTTTATAAAAGAGACGATAATAGCCTTAATAAGGTTATACTTGTTCCTTAAAACTGGGAGCTGCATAAGATGAAATTACCCAATCCATAATCG
>DCFT01000090.1 GCA_002319885.1 Bacteroidales bacterium UBA1797 | reverse complement strand
CACTATGGCCATCGAATCAAAGTACAGCAGAAGAGGTGTTTCTTCTTCAAAGGAAGATGTGCATTCTGCAATTAAAAATATTGACAAAGGTCTGTATCCTAAGGCTTTCTGTAAGATAGTTCCCGATTTGCTGGGTGGGGACAAAGATTATTGTAATATTATGCATTCTGACGGGGCCGGTACAAAATCGTCACTCGCTTATATTTACTGGAGAGAAACCGGTGACTTTTCTGTATGGAAAGGAATTGCACAGGATGCAATTGTGATGAACCTCGATGATCTTCTGTGTGTCGGAATATATGATAATATTCTTTTTTCATCAACTATAGGTCGTAATAAAAACCATATACCTGGAGAGGTTATATCGGCAGTCATAAATGGAACTGAAGAGGTGCTGGAAGAGCTTCGGCGCCTGGGTATTGGTATATGGTCAACAGGTGGGGAAACTGCTGACATGGGAGATCTGGTCAGAACGATTGTTATCGATTCAACTGTTACGGCAAGGATTAAAAGATCACAGGTTATATCAAATCACACCATAAAAGACGGTGACATAATTATAGGATTCTCATCATCCGGAAAGACCAGCTATGAGAAAGAGTATAACAGTGGTATGGGGAGCAATGGACTAACTTCCGCAAGGCACGATCTTTTTGCACCCTATCTCGCTTCAAAATATCCGGAAAGTCTCGATACCACTTTGGCTTATGACCTTATTTATTCAGGAAAATTCAAGCTCACTGATCCGATTGATGGGTTAAACACTGATGCCGGGAAACTTGTGCTTTCACCCACACGCACTTATGCACCTGTTATAAAGAAAGTGCTCGAAACGATACGTTCAGAAATACATGGTATGGTGCACTGCTCAGGAGGAGGCCAAACCAAGGTCATGCACTTTATTGATAAAATGCATATTGTTAAGGACAATCTCTTCCCATTGCCAATCCTATTCAGACTTATTCAGGAACAATCAGGAACATCATGGGAAGAAATGTATAAGGTATTCAATATGGGTCACAGGTTTGAGATTTATACAGATCAGAAAAATGCTGCAGAAATAATCAGTATTGCCGCAGCATTTAATCTTGAAGCTCAGATTGTGGGTTATTGTGAAGCATCTGATAGGAAAAGTATTACTCTTAAGTCTGAATTCGGTACATTCGAATATTAGATCTTTTTGCCACCCTGCCACCCTGAATGGGGAAAAATCACTAACCTGAGTATTATACTGTTAAAAAAACGGAATTTTCCACTTTTTGGGAGATTGACGCGAAGCAGCCGGGAAGCTTTGTACAATTTCACCTTTTTTATTACCTTTGCACGCTGAAAATTTATAGCATTATGGCAAACAACATGATTCTGGAGAGACTGGAGGGTGTAAAAACCAGGTTTATTGAAGTTGGGGAGCTTCTCACCCAACCCGATATTCTCTCGGATATGAAGAAGTATGTCAGGTTAAATAAAGAATATAAAGATCTTCTGCCAATTATTGAGTCATATGAAAGGTATAAATTGGCACTCAGTAATATAGCAAGCGCTAAGGAACTTCTAGCAACTGAAAAAGATGAAGAGATGCGCGATATGGCCAAAGCTGAATTTGATGAACTCACAGCTCATATACCGGAAATGGAAGATGAAATCAAAATGCTTATAATTCCTGCCGATCCCGAGGATGATAAAAATGCAGTAATGGAAATCAGGGCTGGAACAGGAGGCGACGAAGCAAGTATTTTTGCCGGAGATCTTTTCAGAATGTACAGCAAGTTTTTTGAAACAAAAGGATGGAAAGTTGAAGTAAATAATATTTCAGAGGGAACAGCCGGAGGATATAAAGAGATAGTTCTGAGCATTTCAGGTGAAGGTGTTTATGGAATAATTAAATATGAATCAGGGGTACATCGTGTTCAGAGAGTGCCGCAAACAGAAACCCAGGGTCGTATTCATACCTCCGCAGCTTCTGTGGTAGTGCTCCCGGAAGCTGATGAATTTGATATTGACCTGAGAACAGAAGATATAAGGAAGGATACATATTGTTCATCAGGACCAGGAGGGCAATCAGTAAATACAACATATTCCGCCATCCGCCTTACTCATATACCTTCCGGTATTGTTGTTACCTGTCAGGATGAAAAGTCGCAGCTTAAAAATTATGATAAAGCATTAAAAGAGTTGAGAACAAGGCTTTATAATCTCGAATACCAGAAGTATCTTGATGAAGTATCCCATAGGAGGAAGACAATGGTGTCAACTGGCGATCGCTCTGCAAAGATCAGGACGTATAATTATCCCCAGGGACGAATGACTGATCACAGGATTAATCTTACAATATATAATCTGCCATCAATTCTTGATGGTAATATCCAGGAAGTTCTTGACAAACTTCAGATGGCTGAAAATTCCGAACGATTAAAAGAGAGCAATATCTAATCGCATTGACAATGGATCATAAAAGACTAACTGAGAACATAATCAAAAAGCGCTCATTCCTTTGTGTAGGACTCGATTCTGAAATTGATAAGATCCCATCTTTTCTATTGAACCAGAAGGATCCGGTATTAGAATTCAATAAACGGATTATCGATGCAACTCATGAATATGCAGTGGCTTATAAACCGAATGTTGCCTTTTATGAATGTCGTGGCGCCAAAGGGTGGGACTCACTTGAATTAACTGTGAGATATATAAAGGAAAACTATCCTGACATTTTCGTAATTGCAGACGCAAAACGCGGAGATATAGGCAATACGTCCAAGATGTATGCAAAAGCATTTTTTGAAAACATGCCTTCTGATGCGGTAACAGTTGCCCCATATATGGGCGAAGATTCTGTTACTCCATTTTTAACATACTCCGATAAATGGGTTGTCCTTCTGGCGCTTACGTCAAATCATGGTGCAGATAATTTTCAATACCATAACGAAGATGGGATAAAGTTATTTGAAAGGGTATTATCCCTTTCTCAAAAATGGGGGAACATAAATAATCTAATGTATGTTGTGGGTGCAACGCGTTCAGAAATGCTGAGAGAAATACGTAAGCTGGTCCCTGATCATTTTCTGCTTGTTCCCGGAGTAGGAGCACAGGGAGGCAGCCTTGCTGAAGTGGCAAAATATGGTCTTAACAGTAAATGTGGACTTCTGGTCAATTCTTCTCGTGGAATAATTTTTGCTGATAATTCGGAGAATTTCGATAAGGTGGCCGGTGAAAAAGCAAAAGAGTTGCAACTTGAGATGGAAAAATATCTCCGCCAGCATAAATTGATCTGATAATTTTGATGATTATAATTTTATCATTCGGGAGAAACCTTTAGATGATGAAAATGTTATATAAATAACCACAAAGGTCACAAAGGATTAGCACAAAGAGCTCAAAGTTTCCTCCCGATAGCTATCGGGAGCGATCGGAACCAAATGTAGGCTTTATCTTTGTGTACTTTGTGCCTTCTTAGAGTGCTTTGTGGTTAAAGGAGACTTCTTCTATTGTCCCGGTTACACACGGAAAAATTAAATATATATCTTCTCCTTTTTCTTCCTTTTCTTTTTTTGTCTTAAAGCCTTGCTCTGTAATTTCATTTTTCATAAATTAGTATTCTCGCTGTTTATTAATTCGTACTAAAATGAAAGAGGAATTTCTTCACTACCTGTGGAAATACGGCCTCTATGATCAGGACAGGCTGTCAGATACCGAAAGGAATAAAATTATTGTTCTCGATCCGGGTGAATATAATCAAGATTCGGGTCCCGATTTTTTCAACGCACGCATTTCTGTAGGGGGTACTGTTTGGGCAGGGAATGTGGAAATACATGTAAAGTCATCACATTTCGATATCCATGGACATCAGCATGATCCGGCATTTAACAATGTAATACTCCATATAGTTGCAGAAAATGATAAACGTGTTTTTAATGAAAGAGGTGAGGAACTTCTTACCACTGAAATCTCATTCGATCCATCCTACTATGAGAAATATATTTTTCTTGTAAATAACCCTTATATAATTGCATGTCAGGATGATGTCAATAAGCTCGACAATGTACTTGTACGGCACTGGCTAACCACTCTAGTTATTGAAAGATTTCAGAAAAAATCAGAATCCATCCTTAAAATCTTTGCTGAAACCGGGAATGATTGGGAAGAAACATTTTACAGGGTGCTAAGCCGGTATTTTGGATTCAGGGTAAATACGGAACCATTTGAGATGCTCGCAACTGCACTTCCATTCAGGATAATTAGAAAACATTCCGATAGCATTTTTCAGATTGAGACACTCTTATTTGGAACAGCTGGGTTACTTGAGACAGGACTTTTTAAAGAGGCTCTCTCGGATGATTATTACGTCAACCTTAACAAGGAGTATACCATTCTGGCTGCTAAATATTCCCTTCAACCACTCCATGGCTGGATATGGAAATTCTCAAGGTTGCGGCCTTCTAATTTTCCAACCGTCAGACTATCACAGCTTGCTTCAATGCTTTCAGTGGCCGGAGGCCTTTTTTCAAGAGTGTTGGAAGGAACAGATATACAGCACATTAAAAGTTTATTTGAAGTATCTGCATCTGAATACTGGAACGAGCATTTTGTTTTCGGGAAGAAGAGCAGAAAAAGTATAAAAAATATAGGATCACAGGCTGCCGATATTCTTCTTATAAACGCTGTAATTCCTTCATTATTTGTTTATGGTCTGAGCAGGGATTCCAGTGATATCACCGAACGTGCCCTGTTCTTTCTTGAAAATATTGCCGCAGAGGAGAACATTGTAATAGCAGAATGGAAAAATGCAGGAATCATTCCCGACTCTGCATTTTATTCCCAGGCTCTTATTCAGCTCAGAAATGAATATTGCAAAAAAAGAAAATGTCTCAATTGCCGTATTGGTACCAAAATTATCAGTAAGGGTAAAAAGCTTAAGGACATGGAAGAACTGCTCCTGGAGCCATAAATTAAAAGTTGAAGGGAGAAATATAAGCGTATTTTACAAATCCATTAACCACAAAGTTCACAAAGATTTTATGCAAACCTGCCTGCCGTATAGGCAGGGATGACAAAGGACTGATTTATCCGGTTTTTCCTTTGTTTGCTTTGAGCCTTCCCTGCCTGCCGGCAGGCAGGTTTGAGGACTTTGTGGATAATGTTTTTTAACCTTTTAAAACAGTTCACACCGGCATTTTGTATCATTCTTTTAGACTATCTACGTAATCTTTTGCCATAGAGTTAATATTCTATGACAAATAATTGATTAATAATTCATTTCAACGCAACTCTCTGTACACTTTTTCCGTCTTAATAACAGATGGTGAAATGTTAAATTATTGACCTTGCAGATACCTTTAAGGATAAATATTTCAGGTACTTTTTAAAAAAAAAGTAAATTGTTTGATTATTTACATAAAAAAGCCTTATTTTTGCGTTCCAAAATTGGAGACTCGGTCTATATTTGGATAAATAATATTTTAATAAAAGATATGTACTTAACGACAGAAAAAAAACAGGAATTTTTCAAAACCTTTGGAACATCTGAAATCGATACCGGTACTGCAGAAGGCCAGATAGCTCTATTCTCGTACAGGATCAATCATCTTACCGAACATCTTAAGAAGAATAAGAAAGATTTCAGTACCCAACAGGCACTTATTAAGCTTGTAGGGAAAAGAAGAAGGCTTTTAGACTACCTTAAAATTAAGGATATCGAGCGGTATCGTGAAATTATAAAAGCGTTGAAATTACGTAAATAGTTAAAAAAGGCAATTCAAAATTGCCTTTTTTCATACTATTTAGATTATTTTGTAATTTCAATTTTCATAAATCATACGTATAATGTTTACAATAAAAGAGAAAGTTATTGATCTCGGTGACGGGAGGATAATAACCCTTGAAACAGGGAGAATGGCCAGGCAAGCTGACGGTTCTGTCTTGTTAAAAATGGGAAAGACAATGTTGCTGGCAACTGTTGTGTCAGCAAAGGAAGCAAAGGAAGATACAGACTTCATGCCACTTTCAGTTGAGTATAAAGAAAAATATGCCTCATCAGGTAGATTTCCCGGTGGATTCATGAAGAGGGAAGCCAGGGCATCTGATTATGAAATTCTGGTATCCAGACTTGTTGACAGAGTACTCAGACCACTATTCCCTGATGATTATCATGCAGAAACATTTGTAACAATAAATCTGGTTTCCGCCGATATGAATATTATTCCGGATGCACTGGCAGGCCTTGCAGCCTCTGCTGCTCTGGCTGTTTCGGATATACCTTTCAACGGTCCTATCTCAGAAGTGAGGGTTGCCAGAATTAATAAGAAATTCATTGTTAACCCTACCGCATCGCAGTTGGAAGAGGCTGATATTGACCTTATGGTTGGAGCAACATATGATAATATAATGATGGTTGAGGGTGAAATGAAAGAAGTTTCTGAAGAGGAGATGCTCGAGGCCCTTAAAATTGCTCATGATGCAATAAAAGTTCATTGCAAGGCAGTGATGGAATTTGCTGAAGAAGTCGGATCAACTGTGAAACGTACATACTCTCATGAAACCAATGATGAAGATCTGAGGAAAAAAGTATGGGACGAAACATATACGAAATGTTACGAAGCTGCTAAATCCTGCACTGCTGACAAGCATAAAAGGATTGAAACTTTTGAAGCTATAGAAATGGAGTTTTTAAGTCAGTATACTGAAGAAAACCCGGCAAATGAAATACTCGTTAAAAGATACTACCACGATGTATTAAAAGAAGCTTCCAGAAAACTTGTTCTCGATAATGATATCCGTCTCGACGGCCGGAAACTGGATGAGATCAGACAGATTGAGTGTGAAATAGACACTCTGCCTGCTACTCATGGGTCAGCTCTCTTTACACGAGGAGAGACACAGTCGCTTACTACTGTTACATTGGGTACCAAGCTCGATGAAAAGATCATTGACGATGTCCTTAACAAGGGAACTGAGAAATTCACACTTCATTATAACTTTCCCCCATTTGCAACAGGTGAAGCCAAGGCTTACCGTGGAGTTGGCAGAAGGGAAATCGGACATGGCAATCTTGCCCATCGTGCTCTTAAAAATATGATGCCCTCTGACGATGAGAATCCCTATGCCATAAGGGTTGTATCTGATATCCTTGAATCTAACGGTTCATCATCAATGGCTACCGTTTGTGCCGGAACACTGGCTCTTATGGATGCCGGTGTCAAACTTAAGAAACCTGTGTCAGGCATAGCAATGGGTCTTATTTCAGATAAGGAGACAAAAAAATATGCCATTCTTTC
>DCFT01000209.1 GCA_002319885.1 Bacteroidales bacterium UBA1797 | reverse complement strand
GAAAAGAATCAAAAGAAAGCCACCCTATCTCTTCATCAGGAATAATAATAAGTCTCTTCCCTTTCAGCAGATCTTCAACCGGACTGATAAGATTAAGATACATGTAATTCAGTGCATCTGTATATGTGATGAAATTTCCATTCCCTGTTCCTGAGATCAGCGAAGGATTAGATGTATTACGTATGATCTCCGATTTTTTTGCAAAAAGCGAATCGGGATTAAGTTCCCTGAAATCAAGCCGGTGATGTGAAACAATAAAAACATAAAGCCTTCTTTTACCGTCTGAATATTGATTTGACAACAGATAATCGACTATAGTCTCATCCTTCTTCAACTGTTTTTGAACCAATTTCAGAGGAACGGGTTGAGTCTTTCCAATGAGATCGTGGTATTTTGGAAACAGATTTTCTATGTTTCCGGTAACCTTTTCCTTTTCACGGTTCATATCAAAAAGAGCGTCTTTCCACAACGAAATCTTATTGCTGTCGGGTCTGTCTTTACGACTTTCTTCAAAGATCAGGTTATTATATGCAGCGATATTGCCGCCAAGCTGTTTTTGTTTTTCAAGCAATGAATCTGGGATACCGGCGGAATAGAGAAGTTCATTTCCGGTAATTTTGTTTCGCAGAATAGCCGCTTTCGCTTTCTGTGCAATAGAATACATCTTTTGCCCGAAAGAATCTTTATGAGTTGTTGAATACAGGATATAAGCAAGGTGGACGGCAGAAAGATAAGTCTCCTTTTCATTTTCTGCCAGGTAAATAAGGCTCTCCTCCGACATATAGCTATTCCTGATCCTGTCTATAAGCTGCAGAGCGAGCTCAATGGTCTCAAAACTTTTATTCATAATCTTTATTTTCATTGCCGTATCATTTTGTTCACCGGCAAATAGCTCAAGAGCCTGTGACTTGCTTTTCAGGTTATCAAGCAGACGGATATCGAACAGAGATGAGTCGATTGAAGGGTTAGTGAAAATGTCAGGATTATTAAAATTATCTGAGACTGAGATGAGAGCATTCTGGTAATATTTTAATGCATTTGAATAGTCAGAGCTGTTTTTATAATGATCACCGATAAGTTTATACGATAAAGAGGTAAGAGTATGTTTATTGCCATAATTTTTCAGGCAAATTATTAATGCCTTATTTAGCGTTTTCAAAGATTCAGCGCTTTTTCCGGCTGAGCTCAGGAACAGACCATAATCAAAGTAAACTTCAGCCAATCTGAAATAGTCTTTATTGTATTTTTGAATAAAACTTGCAATACATTTAAGATAAAAATTTTCAGCTTTCATTGAATTACCTAACTTAACATATGCTTTTGCCATGTTAAGATAGGTTAATGATAATCCTGAGAGATTATATTTTAAATTCAGACGAACGTTCTTCTCAAGATAGCTGAGAGCAACAGAATAGTTTTTGGTTTCTATATATGCAATGCTGATGTTGATGTAGGCATACGATAAGTTAGTTTGAACTATTTTATTCCTGTTACCCAACTTTTGATAAATTCGAATGCTTTTTTCCAGATAATCAATAGCTATATCAAATGATTTCTTTATATTAAATATTCGTCCTCTGTTATTATAAATGTCGGCCAGATTCTGAGAATTCCGATCATTTTTGCTGAGAAAAGATTCTGCTTTAATATTATATTCAAGAGCTTTATCAAATTTACCAAGAGATATTTCAATTGCTCCAAGATTATTATATGCCGCAACATATTGTTCATCAGTAAGAGGTACCTTTGACTCCAGGAAAAGATGCAGGGTGCTTTCGGCATTAACAAGGTCCCCGACTTTATATTGGTCTAAAAATTTTTGAAATAATAATTTATTATCTTCATTTTGTGCATAAGAGACATTTGAAAATACAAACGAAAATAAAATACAAATCAAAAAGAAGATCTTTCCCAATTCGTCAATTTTTGAGAATCTTTTATAACGCTGATTAATTGAGCAAATTAGTAAAAAATTATTTGAAATAAAAAAGCGCCTTTCCTTTTATGGAATGACGCTCACTTAAAAATAAGAAATAAGTTCTTTTTTAGACTTTAAATTTGGGGATAATAATTACTGATGCACCTCCATCACCTTCTCCTTCTCCACCTCTAACATAGCTCATGGCCTGTGTATTTAATATCTCATTTTCTGAGAATTTAGAAATTAACTGGTCAAAATTCCTGGTTGCTTCTGCTGATTTTTGTGTGTTTTTCATGATTATATGATTTAAATTTAGTTTAAAGACTGTTGTTTTATAGGAATATGTACTGAATTGTTACCTGAAAAATATTTACATCCGGGCCATATATTAATGATTTAATTTATAATATCTTGATAAACAGATAAATACATACAATATCAACATCTTTTCCACATGTTCACTATTTTAAGTTGAAATACTATTTCCCGGCTCAGTTAAGCCTTCCTTATTCGTGATGTTGTGCCCCTGTGTCCTTGTGCCTTTGTGTCTTAACGCTTTAATACATTCGTCAACGTTCTTTTATATAAAAATTCACATTGAAGGTAACAAATCGTGCATAAACCTTATAAAACTCTACAATTTGACTGAAAGGATAAAAAGTATTTTCTCAAAATGTGAACATGGTTTCAGATCTGAAAGATAAATTAAACTCAAAATTATTAGAGGATGGTTGCAAAATATTATGTGGCTTTAAGGCCCCAGACGAATGAGGATCATGCCGTGCATCAGGAAGGATGTCCGTTTATGCCGGATGATGCAAAAAGGATTTATTTAGGTGAGTTCAGTTCAGGCGGGGAAGCGGTAAGTGAAAGCCATCACCACTTCTCAAAGACCAGGGGGTGTCTTTTCTGCGCAAAGGACAATAAGGTGGCTGAGAAGTCACATTTGAGCTGCTTGGTGGCTAAGAAAGATAAAATCACTGCCAG
>DCFT01000041.1 GCA_002319885.1 Bacteroidales bacterium UBA1797 | reverse complement strand
TCTTTAAGCAAAATACTTATTCTGCCTCCCCTTGGTGTATATTTTACAGCATTCGACAAAAGATTTCTGATAATTATATCCAGAAGATCTTTATCAAAGTAAGCTATTGAATTTCCAACCTGAGTGAAATTGACTAAAATCTCTTTTTTGTCAGCCGTTTCTTTAAAGATACTCAGGTTTGTAAGTATAATGTCAGCCAGATCGCGCCTTTCAGGAGAAAATTTAATTTTTTCCTCCTGGTCACGTCCCCATACCAGCATGTTTTCCAGCAGACTAATTACCATCTGAGCATACTGGATACTTGAGTTTGCAAAAGTATCATATTTCTCTTTGTACTCTTTTTCTTTAAGCAGATTCAGCATATACAGAATATTTACCACAGGGCTTCTCAAATCGTGTGCTATAACTGAGAAAATCCTGTTTTTAATCTGAATTGTATCTGATAATTGTTTGTTTTGTGTTGCAATCATTGTATTCTGCTTTTCAATTTCCTGATTCCTGTTTTTCAGCTCCTGGGTTCTGTCATTCACGAGTTGTTCCAGGTTACGATTGACAAAAGCAAGCTCCTTCTGAAGAATTTCATTTTCATGGAATGCCTTTATCCATTTGTACATGATAAGAGCAGTCTGAATGAAAACAAAAATTATAATTATGTATGTTAGCAGGTAACCATAGTTACTTTCCGATTTTCCCATAGATACTCTAAGATCATGAAAACCTGCAAATAACAGTAGAATAAATGCCAGGAAATAAATAAAATCCAGACCATTCCCCTTCAGTGTCCCGATGAAACTTCTGTAAATTAAATACACCATCAGCAGAGTCATCAAGGGGTAATAGGCAAGGGACGAATAGCTGAATATACTTACAGGAAGAAAAAGAGTTAAGACAGCAGTAAAGGAGAATAAAATTGAAATAACCCATGCTACAATCCTGGCAAAAACTGAGGGATAGAGATTGGATACAAACCACGCCCAGCCGATTATAACAAGGTATAGCATAAGATATTCAGACCTTACTATCCAAACCCATTTCATATTGAACAGGTTGAGAATAAGAAAATTAGAAGTAAAAAGGGGTCTTAACGCCAGACCAATAGTTGTAAGGCTGAATGAGCCTAAGATTTTTTCAGCCGGATTTAGAATAAAAAACAGGAGGAAGAATATAGAGAAACCTAAAAGCAGGCTGATTACTGACCATTCTGCAGCCCAATTGTTTGCCAGTTGTTTCTGAATTTCTCTAAAAGTACCAATTTTAACCGGCAACCAGAATCCGCCACGTCGATGATTGAAGTTTGATACATTTATTATAATCCTGAGAGAATCTGATTCCGGTATAATTTTGAAAAAATTCCTTTTATACTCTGGTATTGTTTCTTCAGCAGTTTTTCCAGGTGTCCCATTACCTCCCAGATACTTCCCGTTAATGTAAATATCATAAGATGAATCAAATACCGGAAGATCAATCCCGAGAGCTTTATTATATCCTTTTGGGAAAAGTATAGTCAACCGGTAAGTTGCATATCCGAATTTTTCAGTTTTTACTGACTCCTGAGGATAATTTGTCCAATAAGATGGTACAATACCATAAAAATCGGGTTTATAATTTCCGGTACTGAAATCTTTTGGTATGAGCTTCTTCTTCCAGTAAAACTCCCACTCTCCATTAAGCTTGATTATGAAATGATCAGGATTCCCGATTTCGCGCAGGTCAAGAATACCTTTTACAGCTATTGGTGAATGCGATTTTGCATTCAAAGTCAGTGTAAGAAAGGATAGCAAAAAATATAAAAGGATTTGCCTTATTCTCATTTTAGATTGGCGAACTTGTTAATTTACAAATATAAATCTTTTAATAGAACAACGGCACTGTTAGTCAATTTGGAGAGAGTTAAAGGGTATTAAACAGGATTTACCGTCTTAACCGGCGATTCGCTTTGCTCTTACCTACTCATTGAGGAACAGGGAGAACATATAACGTTCTTATAGGGAAGTTAGTGTTAGCTTATGTAATTATATCAGGGGTCCTTAATTACTAAAAATAGTTTATTATTGAAAGCCGAAATTCTCATTAATTAACCGTTTTTTTAAAGGTGATATATACAACAAAAAGGAAAGACACCGGGCGGTGTCTTTTCCTCGATTAACCTAAACCTGATCGTTGAAGTCGCCGAATGGCGATTGTAGAGAAATTAAATTTATTGTTAAATTATTCTTTTCATGTCTATTCTAAAACTAAAACAAATGAATCACTTAAAAGTTTAATATTTTTTTTGATGTCATTCAATGTATAGACGTTTGATAACCAAAAATGTTGCATTTTTTTTGTTAATGATTTGTTAATCATTTGTTAAAATTTCATATTTAACTGGTATTCAATTATATAAAATTGAATTTTAATGATGATTCTAAGGTGAAAAATGCAGAAAATCAGGTTATTTTCCTAATCTATACATCGTTTCATATCCGGAAACTATTTCAAGTGAATATCTCAGGTACGTATCTTGAGGATCTGTCATTAACAAGAAATTCTTTTTTCTTATTATTTTTAA
>DCFT01000230.1 GCA_002319885.1 Bacteroidales bacterium UBA1797 | reverse complement strand
TCTAACCAACTGAGCTACTGAGGATCGTATTTTCAAAAAACGTGCTATATTTTAGCAGGCCAAAAATAAGGGCTTTTGATGAATTTAGCAATATCTTTAGAGAAAAATTTTAAAATGAAGCGAATACTGGGAATTGGGAATGCTCTTGTCGATGTTATGACGTTGATAGACAATGATAATATACTTGATATATTTTCTTTACCAAAAGGTAGTATGCAGCTTGTTGATGCTGAAAAATCAGCTATTATCAAGTCCGGAACGAGAAATTTTAAGAGAAATATGGTCTCAGGCGGCTCAGCAGCCAATACAATTCATGGACTTGCTATGTTAGGTATAAATTCAGGGTTTATCGGGTCAATTGGAAAAGATGACACGGGTGATTTTTTTGAAAATGATATGAAAAAAGCAGGCGTGAAAACTTTTTTATCCCGGCGCAATTCACAAACTGGTACTGCTGTAGCTCTTATTTCTCCGGGTTCAGAAAGAACATTTGCAACTCATCTTGGTGCGGCTGTAGAATTAGACGCAGGTGATCTGAATCCGGAAGATTTTAAAGATTATGATATTCTTTACCTCGAAGGTTATCTGATTATAAATAAGGCTCTTGTGGAAAGAACCTGCATGATCGCCAAAGACAACAACATGAAAATCGCCATAGATCTTTCAAGCTATAATGTTGTAGATGCAAAACTGTCCGATTTTAAAGAAATAATTGAAAAATATGTTGATATAGTTTTCGCCAATGAAGAGGAGGCCAAATCATTTACTGGCCTGGCTCCCATGGAGGCAATAAATATTATTTCCCGGTTATGTGAAATTGCCGTTATTAAGGTTGGAAAGGACGGTTCTCTTGTAAAAAAAGGCGACGAGTCAGTTAAAATAGGTACTATCCCTGTTCAATGCGTTGATACAACCGGTGCAGGAGATCTCTATGCCTCAGGGTTTCTTTATGGATATGCAAAAGGATTACCTCTTGAGTCGTGTGGACAGTTTGGCTCTGTTCTTGCCGGGCATGTGATTGAGATCGTCGGAGCACGGATGGATGAACATCGCTGGAAAAGGATAATGGAAATTCTGAAAGAAGAGCTTTATTAATCGTAAAACCTTTTCAAATTGTGATATTTTTAGTTTTCACAAAGTTCTCAAAGGTCTTTGAGACAGCCTCTTCTTTGTTTGTATTATCAAGATGCTATCAGCTCAATAAATATCCCTGATTACACTTATTATTCTTTGTAAGTGGAATGCTTATACTTAAGTGCTTTTATTTTTTATTCATTTCAATTTTTTCCAGGAAATCAAACTTAGTTTTATATAGTCCCGGAGATAACCTGGGTTGATCTCCAAGCTCCATAATGTCTCCTGAATTCTTATTATAAGATTTCCATTCAGGAAGTCCTTCTCCATTTGGATCACCCGTCCTGACAAAGTTAACCCAGTAAGCGTTTGTTGTTTTCTCTACTTCATAATCAACTTCACGCCAGGGTCTTTTCCAAAGATGCAGAGTGTGGAGTGCAAATGGCACTTCAGAAGTATGGAAGGCCCCATATTCTGGGAAGCCAGGTTTATCAACGGGTATATGACTAAACTGGTATAGATATGCCCTCTTTTTACTGAATTCAGCCCATAGATGAGCAGGCAGACCTGCAAATTGAAAAAGTCCTATTTCCTTAAGTGATGAGGTAATCTGTTCACTTGTATTTCCAGGGAATAATTTCAGAAACTCGTTCGCCTTGTCCCCATAATTTTGGGAAGCCTGTTCTTTGTACTTTTCTGTTGTTATCGCCTCGTTGCCCATGATTGAGCCATCACCTGTAACCCAGCCAGCCATCATTGGGACATCATTAAATTGTCCGGTCCTGAAAGCGGCAAAAACATCCATTGGAATTACAGTCCCATCTGATACCGGGCCGAAATTTCCACCTGCAGCAATAAGCTCTTCTGCTGACTTATTCCTTAGTTCTGCAATATTTGCAACCTTCATTTTTTCCATGAAAGCCTGTCCTGATTTTTCGGCTTCACTAAGATTTGTGTTCATACGACTGTTTAGTATTCCGCCGCTCTGGGCAATTGCCCCTCTGAAAAGACCCTTTGCCAAAGGGGAAGCCACCAGATCACAAACGCTCATCGACCCTGCCGATTGACCAGCTATAGTTACTTTTTGTGGATCACCTCCAAAGGCTTCGATGTTTTGTTTAACCCATTTTAATGCAGCAACCTGGTCGAGAAGGCCATAATTGCCTGACACCTTATTCTCCGATTCGTGGCTCAATTCCGGAAGTGCAAGAAAGCCCAGAACACCTACTCTGTAATTCAGACTTACGAAAATCACCCCTTTTTTCGCCATTTCTTCTCCATCATATACTGCACATGCTGCAGAGCCTGAGGAAAATCCACCTCCGTAAATCCACACAAATACCGGTAATTTTTCCTTAGCCGATCTTGCCGGCGTCCATATATTAAGATACAGACAGTCTTCGCTAAGATTGCCTGGAGGTGTTATGAATTCTTCTGTCCACATCATAAAAGGAACAGGTGTTCTTTGCATGGGGCTGGCAGAAAATTTTTCACATTTAAGAATACCTGTCCAGTTTTTAACCGGCTGAGGGGCTTTCCAGCGTAAGTCCCCTACAGGTGGAGCAGCAAACGGAATTCCTTTAAAAATACTTATATCACCACTTTTGTACCCTGAAACAATACCGTTTTCAGTTTGAATTACTGAGAGCTGGGCTGATATCTTAAGTGAACAGAAAATAACTGCCATGCAAAGCCAAAATGTGCGTTGAACTATCGGGTTTTTCATATTTGATATATTTAATTTATTGGATCTCTGGAATTCTACGAGTAAAGCTATAACCACATTAAAATTAACTAAAAATGACATACACAGCGCAGGATTATTCTGAATGTTTTTTATTTGTTTAACTTTGAAATATGAAAGGAACGCTTTCGTAACTTTTTGTAAAAATGGGAGTACGTTATTAAGAATTCATTATCAGTTTAATATAAATTAAATCTATCAAGATGATCTATAATCCTTTAAAAGAGCGTTACGAAAGTATGAACTACAGGCGCTGCGGTAAAAGCGGGATCAGATTACCTGAGATTTCACTTGGTTTGTGGCATAATTTTGGATCTGTTGACGTTTTTGAAAATTTCAGGAAGATACTCTGGAGAGCATTTGATTCAGGCATAACTCACTTTGACCTGGCAAATAATTATGGCCCGGTTCCCGGATCTGCTGAAGAAAACTTCGGAATCATTCTAAAAAAAGATTTCAGTTCATTACGTGATGAAATGATTATATCAACTAAGGCAGGCTGGGAGATGTGGCCCGGGCCTTATGGAAATTTCGGTTCAAGAAAATACCTGCTCGCAAGTCTCGATCAGAGTCTTAAGAGAATGAACCTGGAATATGTCGATATTTTCTACTCTCATAGGCCCGACCCTGAAACTCCTCTCGAAGAGACGATGGGAGCTCTGGCTCAGGCAGTTCATCAGGGAAAGGCACTGTATGCAGGCATTTCAAGTTACCCTGCTGATCTTACAAAAAAAGCGGCTGAAATTCTTAAAGAAATGCATGTTAACTGTCTGATTCATCAACCCAAATACTCTATGTTTAACCGATGGGTTGAAGATGGACTTCTCGATGTGCTAGAAGAAACCGGTATGGGTTGTATTCCTTTCTCCCCTCTGGAACAGGGACTGCTTACGGATAAGTATCTTAAAGGGATACCCGTTGATTCACGTGCTTATAAGCCTGATGGATTCCTGAAGGTTGAAGATGTGACTGAGCAAAGAATTTCGAAAGCCACGCAGCTAAATAAAATTGCTGCAGAACGTAATCAATCTCTTGCGCAGATGGCGGTCGCATGGTTACTGAAAGATCCAAGGATAACCTCAGTTCTGGTTGGTGTAAGTAAAGTTGAACAGCTTGATGATAATCTAAAAGCACTTAATAATCTAAAATTCAGTGAGGAAGAGCTGAAGAAGATAGAAATTATTCTGAAAGAAAAATGAGTAATAAATTAAAAGCAGTCTTCTTAAATCCTTTCCTTCTCTTCCTGACAGCCTGGGGGATATTAAATCTCATACAGGCCCGTTTCACCACTTTAAATAATGATGAAGCCTATTACTGGATGTATTCAAAATATCTTGCATGGGGCTATTTTGATCATCCTCCAATGATAGCATTGATGATAAAAATCGGGTATTTCTTCATCCATAACGAACTGGGGGTAAGGCTCATTGTAGTGTTAAGTCAGTTGGTTGCCATTTCAGGTATCTGGTTACTCACTGATAAGGAACAACGTAAGAAAAAAGAAAACGTATTACTGTTTTTTTTGATAATAGTGATGTTGCCTGTCAGCAATATATACGGATTTATTTCTACACCTGATGCGCCACTGATCCTGTTCTCGGTAGTTTTTCTGCTTATTTATAAACGGTTTTTACAGGAAGCCACCTGGAAGAACACCGTTTTGTTAGGAGTTTCCATGGCTTGTTTGATGTATAGCAAATATCATGGTGGCCTCTTAATAGTGCTGGTCATCCTTTCAAACCTGCCATTACTGAGAAAGTCGAAATTCTATATTGCAGGATTTCTGGCTGTGTTCTTATTTCTCCCTCATATTTTCTGGCAATATACAAACGATTTTCCTTCGTTAAAATATCACCTTGTCGACAGAGTATCAAGTTTTGATCCGCGTCATGTTCCTGAATATCTTGCAAGCCAGTTTTTCTTTCATAACCCATTTGTGATGGTTGTATTAATATGGATTATGATTAAAGTAAGGTCAAAAAATTTGTTTGATAAGGCTCTTTACTACATTGTTGCAGGATTTCTTTTATTCTTTTTCGCTTCAAGTTTCCGTTATCGCGTTGAACCGCAATGGACTGCCCTGATAAGCATTCCCATTATAATTATTTTGTTTAATAATGTTGAATATAAACCCTGGATAAGAGGTTATTTAAAATGGACTGCAATAATTCTTTTTCCTCTTTTTTTATTAGCGAGATTAGCGTGCATGGTTGACTTTTTGCCTTTATCTTTTTTCAAAAATGAATTTCATAAAAAGAAACAGTGGGCTTTAGATATAAGTGCACTCGCAGGCGACCGGCCGGTCGTTTTTACCAACTCATACCAGCGGCCATCTGTTTATACATTCTATACAGGGAAATTTGCCCACACTCTTGATAACCTTTCATATCGTAAAACACAATATGACTTGTGGGATTTTGAGGAAAAAGTGCATGGTAAAGAAATACTTTATGTTCCTCACTACTTCCCCGATTTTTATAAACAGAATCTGACGAAACACATTCTTACTGGTGGCGACTCAATATTTACCAGAGTTTTTAAGAATTTTCAATCACTGCAGCGTGAGTGCATCATTTTGGATAATAATCAATATACATTCAGCAAATCTGGCATAAATATAATTCATTTAAAAATTTTCAATCCATATCCTTATGTTATCGATTTCAGGAATAAAGAATTACCGGTTGTTTTTCAGATAGCTTTTATGAAGAACGGGAATATGGATGAAAAGGAAAATCTCCAGCTTCCCGACTATATCTCAAAATTGAATATCGGGGATACCATTTCAGTTGACTGCAAGTTTACTATCAACGATTTGCATCCAGGCATTTATAAGGTTGCAATTTGTTCTGAAACAGGAATCCTTTATGATACTTTTAACAGCAAGTTTAAAGAAGCAAAAATCAATGATTAAAATTCAGATAATAATTAGCTGTGAAATTCCATAATGATGTTACAATTATAGCAAGGAATTTAGCAAAATAGAATCTCAGTTTTTTTTCAAATAAATAGATTATCAGGTTATTAATAAGGAGTCCGATTAGTGATATAAGAATGAAGGTGCTGTATTCTACCAGAACCCTTGGATTATTGCTCTCAAATGTCCATAATCTATTGAACAGATAATTTGAACTGGCAGCTATTGTAAATCCGGCTGAGTTTGAAATATACCTGTTGACTTTGAGTTTCTCCTTAAGAAGAATGGTTATTGAAAAATCAACAATCATTCCTGAAAAACCGACTAAAATAAATTTAAAAAACTTTAATATCATTTAGAGCTTTTAATATTTAGGTAAAGTCCAGCCATTATGGTATTCAGGAACAATAAGTTTGTTAGCGGAACTTGTCTGAAATGATTGTTTTGTGTCATCCCATTTAACTTTCTCACCGGTACGGAAGGCTATATTGCCCATCTGGGCAACAAGAGCCACATTTCTGCCTATGTCAATACCTGCATGCAGATTCTGGGGTGTATTATTCTTGAGACATTCGAGAAAATTTTTTACATGAAGATCCAGGCCATCACCTATATTTTTCTGTACAGGAAGGCCTTCTATTCTCTGCTTTTCAGGGAACACTTCCCATCCGTTGCGATCAAGAACCAGGGTGCCATTTTCTCCAATATATGACATCCCATGAGGTCTTTTCCAGTTTCCAAGGCCTATCCCGATTGTATGTTCCCAGATCATTGTAAAATCTTTGAAATCATAAACAGCCGTCATAGTATCAGGCGTTTCCATTGCATCATCAGGGAAGGCATATTTGCCGCCTATTGCCATTACTGATGCCGGAGTACTTACTCCCATTCCGTATAGTATATAATCAATCAAATGTACTCCCCAATCGGTCATCAGTCCTC
This sequence comes from Bacteroidales bacterium UBA1797, assembly GCA_002319885.1. Lineage (GTDB taxonomy): Bacteria > Bacteroidota > Bacteroidia > Bacteroidales > VadinHA17 > LD21. Next base: position 21,606 of record DCFT01000230.1, on the reverse strand, counting down.
CTGCATAGTCCCAATACCAGCGGAATGTAAAGTGGAAGCGGTTTTTATTGAACGGACGTTTTGGTGCAGGTCCAAGCCACATATCATAATCTACTCCATCGGGAACTGGTGAATCAGGGACTTTAGGAACTGCCCCTTTCCAGTCTACATACGACCATGCCTTGCATGTACGGATACGACCTAGTTTTCCTGATTTCAGATATTTTATTGCATCAACAAAATGAGGCTGACTTCTTTGCCACTGACCAACCTGAACAATCTTACGGTGTTTTTGAACAGCTTTCTGCATGATATTGATCTCTGCAATGGAATTACCAACAGGTTTTTCGATATATGCATGTTTCCCGGCTTCCAGAGCATCAACAAGTATGAGACAATGCCAATGATCGGGAGTACCGTTTATAATTACATCAATATCTTTGTTTTCAAGCATATTGCGATAGTCAATATAGAGCTTTGGCTTTGGGAATCCGCGTTTTACTAACTCATCTGTCCGTATGTTAAGTACATTCCTGTCTATGTCGCATAGAGCAATACATTCAATTTCAGGGTTTTTCAGGAATGATAATAAATCGCTGAACCCCTGGCCATGAGCTCCGATAAGTCCAACATGGATCTTGTCATTAGGTGAGATGCCCAAACTGGATTTTGACAGAGTGTTAAAAGGGATAGCGCTTCCTGCAGCCAGAACAGAGGCTGTCTTGATGAAATCTCTTCGTGTTGAACTCATGATGCATTGATTTATTAAGATATGCAAGGTAATATATTAATTCAAAAAGGCCGTCCGTCCTTCGATTAAAAAATCCTTAGAATCCTTTGCTTTCAGTCAGAAGCTCAAATATATTGTTAAATTTAGAGACGCCCAATCTGGGCGTCTCTACGATATTATTATGAGATGATTTCTTTAATTAGATAGTGATGAAAATTATTTGGACGGTTTGAAAATCAGATCCACCACATCGGCTTTTTTGAACATTTCATTTGCTATTTTCCTAATGTCTTTAATCGTGAACGATTTAAGAATGTCTTCATAGTTTGCAGGGTCGTTGGAGTTGATACCATAGCTATAGTATCTGCTTAAAATACTGCTCCAATATGCGTTATGTTTTTTGTTTTCTTCCCTGGTCTTAAGAAGGTTATTTACTGCTTTATCGAGATTCACCTGGGACGGCCCCTTAATCATAATGGTATCGAGCTGGTTGTAAATTATCGTTTTCAGTTCATTGGCCCGCGCAGGATCGCAGTCAAACGTTATCATTCCTTCAGCAAGCTCCGAAGGTCTCTTCTGTTCGGAAAGTGAAACAGTGACACCATATGTTCCTCCTTTATCCTCCCTCACCTTTTCGGTATAAACTATATCGAGAATTCCCTGTAAAACTTCAAGTCCGAGAGAGTTATAGGGACTATACTTCATCCCTTCAGCAAATGAGAGAAAGATAGTTGACTTGGGTATTGTAAGCGGCAGACTGATTTCCCTGGTAATTCTCCCTTTGGGCTGTTCAACTTTTCTGTCCTCCCAGGTCTCCTTGCGTCCTGCGGCAGGAAGAGATCCTATATATTTTTCGACCATAGCCATTACAGTATCCTGTCCGATATTACCAACAATGAAGAATGTAAATTCATCGGCTCCGTCGAAACGGTCGGTATATATTTTCTTAATATCGTCGAGCGATATTTTATTTATCGATTCCTTATTAAGCAAAGGTGTCCTGGGATTATATCCTGTTGTGATCAGGGAAATACTATCACTTTTTATTTTGTTTGGATCTTTTTCCATATTTGCAAGCATACCGGCAAATCTTCCCATAAGTGCCTGATGCGCTACCTGGTCAAAACGGGGGTGAGCGAACCGTAGATATAAAAGCTGCATCATTGTTTCAAAATCCTTCGGTGTAGATGATCCGCTTATCGATTCGGCAGTTTCACTCAGCCCAAGGGTTAATGAAGCTTTTTTCCCTGCAAGCATTTTCTGTAATGTAACATTATCATAATCACCGGCACCATACATTGGGGCAATAACAGAAATAAGGTTTGCGGGAAGAACCAGATTATTGTCCAATTTGGAAATACCGCCAAAACTGAAAGCAGATAATATCACATTATCCTTCTCAAAACTTGCTCTTTTGTAAATAACTTTTGCATTGTTTGCAAGGGTCCATTCCACAGCATCAAACTGAGGAAGAGGAACTGTTTTGATTATTTCTGATCCTTTTAAGTCTTCTTTTATTAAAGATGCTCCTAAGGCTTTATCCTCATAAGGTGTAAGCTGGGAATTTTTTACCCTGGTTAAAATATCCAAAGCCTCTTGTTCTGTAAGGTGTTTAATATCAGGTCCCTCAAGGCCCTGGGCCACAATAGTCCGGTTCTCATCAAGCATAACCTCTTTGAATTTTTCAGATGTTTCCTCGGGAGTGATACCATCGATTACCTGCTTCACAAATTCATAATCAAAGTCCATGGATGTGAGAGGCTCACCTGTAAGGAAGTAGCTCTGTATGCCGGAAATATATGTGTCATTATCTATTTTATCTCTTTGTTTATACCTGTTTTCAAAATCCGACATCATTTTAGCCTTTGCCCTGTCGAGTTCCCCTTTGGTGAAACCAAATTTTCTGGCTCTTTCTGCTTCGGTATAGATTGCTTCAAGTGCTCTTGCTTCTTCATTTTTTCGTGCAGTGGCGGTTATTGAAAATGCGTCATAACCACGGGCATAGTATCCGTCGAATGTTACATAGCCACTTACGAAGGGAGGATTCTCTTTCTGTAAAAGCTCGCTGATCCTTGTATTTATCATTGAATTCATCAAAGAAATTATATGACTGTCGCGTATATATTTCAGGTTTTTGTTTTCAGCCGGAACAGCTTTATGAAGTACAACAACCGAAACAGATGTTTGAGGTGCTTCTTTATCCTGAGCAAGAACATAGTTTGTCTCCTTATGGTATGGTACTTCAACGTAGTTCCTGACAGCAGGATTGACAGGTTCAGGAATAGTTGAGAATAGTGTCTTTATTTTCTTTTCCACTTCATCAACATTGATATCGCCAACAATTGCAATTGCCTGAAGGTCGGGACGATACCATTTATGATAATAATCTCTTAAAGTGTTATATGAAAAGTTCTTTATTACATCGATGTTTCCGATGATATCTCTTTCGGCATATTTAGATCCTTTTAAAATCACCGGGATTACTTCAAAAATCATCCTTCTGTTTGCATTCTTGCTGGTTCTCCATTCCTCACTGATAACACCACGTTCAAGATCGATCTCCTTATCAGAAAGAGTCAGATAATGAGACCAGTCGTTTAATATAAGCAGACATGAGTCAACCAGGCCAGTAGGTCCAACAGGAACGTCACTAAGGTTATATACTGTCTCATCGAAACCTGTAAAGGCATTAATATTGGTACCGAATGCAACTCCGTGTTTCTCGAGGCTGCTTATAATCTCTTTACCGGGAAAATGTTCCGTACCGTTAAATGCCATATGTTCAAGAAAATGAGCCAGTCCGTTCTGGTCATCGTTTTCCAGAATAGCTCCGACATTCTGAATTATATAAAAACTGGCTCTCTTATCAGGTTCCTTGTTGTACCTGATAAAGTAAGTCAAGCCGTTACTAAGTTTCCCGGTTCTGATACCGGGATCCATAGGAGCCGGTTTTGACAGATCAATCTGGGCCTGAAGGGGAATAGAAATTAAGAAGAATGAAATAAAGATTAGTAAAAATTTAAATGTTTTCATTTTACCGGTTGAGTTTTATTGATTGACAGAATATTTAGCACTATCATCAGCATTGCAGCCTGCTGAAATATATAAATAATCAATTAAGGAATATATCTTAAGCACTTTTTAAAATAGTCCGTGAAGCTCAGCGTTGATTTTATCGATTACTTCACTCAGATGGTCCCTGTTATTAGGAAAATTATAGTGGTCAGCTTCTATTATAAGTACTTTGCCAAGATTGTATGTTTCCATCCAGGCTTCATATCTTTCATTTAATCTTTTAAGGTAATCGATACGTATGGAACTTTCATATTCCCGTCCCCGTTTCTGGATCTGATTTACTAGTGTAGGAACAGAAGCTCTCAGATAAAGCAAGAGGTCAGGAGGCTTTACAAGCGAACTCATCATTTTAAAGAGTGAAGAGTAATTATCAAAGTCCCGCGTAGACATCAGTCCCATCGAATGAAGATTTGGAGCAAATATATATGCATCTTCATAGATTGTCCTGTCCTGAATTATGGTTTTATCAGATTTCCTGATTTCGAGAATCTGGCTGAAACGGGAATTCAAAAAATAGATCTGCAGGTTGAATGACCAGCGTTGCATATCTTCATAAAAGTCATTAAGGTATGGATTGTCATCGACATCCTCATAATGAGCAACCCATCCGTATTGTTTTGCAAGGAGCCCTGCCAGTGTTGTTTTGCCCGATCCGATATTTCCAGCTATAGCTATATGCATAAGTAAGACTCTTTATATTACAGTTGATAAAATTAGTAAAAATTGATTTAGGTACTACAGTTTTTTAAAATAAGTATCTGGAATGGCTGGAGCATATTAAAATTCCGAAATTATTCAATGATTTTTAATTTAAGGTACTCAGATAACCCGCGTCCTACATAGTTTATTCACGTTTTATGTAAGCTATACTATATAGATCTTCGATGTATTCTCGTGAATTGGAAAGCCGGGGTACTTTATTCTGTCCACCTAATTTGTTTTTGTTTTTTAACCATTTATTAAATGTTCCTCGCGGAACAGATCTTACTATGGGTAAAACAAGGTTGAGGTCCTTAAATCGTTTGGCCTCATAATCAGAGTTTAATGATTTAAGTGTGTCGTCGAGAACAATAATAAACATGTTAAGATCAGATGGAGCTTTTTCAAATTCAATGATCCATTCGTGTGATCCTTTTGATACAGTGTTCATAAAGACAGGACCGGCGCTATATTCTTCAATTACTGCATTTGTAGCTTTGCATGCCGATTCAAGAGCTTTATCTGCATTATCAATAATCACCTCTTCTCCAAAAACATTAATAAAATGTTTAGTGCGTCCGGTTATCCTGAAACGGAATGGATCAAGACAGGTAAACATTATTGTATCGCCCATCATATATCGCCATAGTCCGCCATTAGTTGATATTATAATTGCATAATTAACGTCTTTTTCTACTTCTGCCAGAGTCAGAGCGGGAGGATCTTTTGTGTCAATCTTATCAACCGGGATAAATTCATAAAAAATACCATAATCGAGCATAAGGAGCATATCACTTTTCAGAGGATCATCCTGTATACCGAAAAATCCTTCAGAAGCATTATATGTTTCCATATAATTCATCTGATCACCAACTATGAGCTTTTTATATTGTTCGCGATAGGGTGTAAAACTAATTCCTCCATGGAAAAAGACTTCGAGATTGGGCCAGACATCGAGAAGGTTACTTTTTCCTGTTGAAACCAGTATCTGTTTTATTAAAACGAGATACCATGACGGGACACCTGAAATGCTTGTTACATTTTCATTAACAGTCGATTTTGTTATAAGATCAAGCTTTTCTTCAAAATCTTCCAAAAGGGCTATCTTATGTTTCGGAGTTCTGATAATATCTACCCAGAATGGAGCATTTTCGATAAGAATCGCTGAGAGATCTCCATATAATGAATCATTACTGAACTGATTCATTCTATGGCTTCCCCCCAGTGTAAGACCCTTGCCTGAGAAAATCTTTGTACCTGGCCTTTGATATGTGTAAATTACTAGAATATCTTTAGCTGCCCTGTAATGACAGTCTTCGAGAGCTTCCCTGGTCATTGGAATATATTTACTTTTAGTTGAAGTGGTACCTGAAGACTTTGCAAACCACTTTATCTCTCCCGGCCATAAGAGGTTTGACTCTCCTTTCCGGAGTCTTTCAACATAAGGAATTATATCCTCATAGGTCTGGACAGGTATCCTTGACTGATAGTCTTTAATAGAAACAATTGATGAGTAATTGAATTTTTTCCCCCACTCAGTTTTTGCTGCTTTTGCAAGAAGCTTGTAAAGAATCTCCTGTTGAGTTTCGATAGGGTACTTTTTAAATATTTCTATCTGATTTATTCGCTTTACATTAAGCCAGTTTACAATAGAAGGGATAATCGACATTATACTATCAGTTTGACGTTTAAAGATAGATAAAAATCTTTTGGTTGATGATTAATACATCAATTGAAAACTTCTTTCAGTACTTCAAGCGATTTTATTTTTTTTACACCGGGAAGATGAAGAGCATAGAATCTGATAAGCGTCTCAAGGATATCATTCCGCATTTTACCAGTGAGAGATATGTTGCAGATTGTATTATAAGATGATACAAAAAATTCTGCGAGAATATTTGTCACTTCTTCAGTTGCATAATTACCATGAACCGGCGGGATTGGCACAAAAATTCCGTTCTCAAGGTCGAAGAATGTATCTTCTTTGTTTAACCTTGGGCCAGGTTCGAATCCAAGAAAACTGCTGAGTCCTGCCAGAAAAGCTATATGGAAATTTGCAAAACCCTCTTTTGATTTTTCAAAAAAATTGATTGACTCTTCAATATAGTCGAACAATGCCTCATGCGGACTTTCTTCTTTAAGAACAGAAGTTAATATTTCTCCCAGGAAAATTGCGACACAGCTTTTCTTAATATCGGAATAAATATTATAAGGAGTGAAAGAAACTGAAAATTCTTTCATCGTCTGCAGTTCCCTGGTTGCCTTATAATATAACTCCAGATCAAGTATAAAGAGAGGTTGAAAAAGGATATTGTGTTTTCCTGTTTTCCTGTTTCTCATTCCCTTTATCAGCAGAGATTGTCTTCCGAACTTTTTTGTATATATCTGGGTGATAATACCCGAATCGGTGTATTTTATCTGATGAAGTATAATCCCCCTTGTTTTCTCAAGCATAGCTTTAAACTCTGTTCACACTAACTTCGATTTCGTTTCAAAATTATTATATTTACTGATCAATCAAAGCAGTTATGTCAGTAACTAATAATGAAGAGCTTCTAAAAAGGATAGTGCGTCTTGCCAAACAGAACCAGGAACTTGAAGAGCATATCAAGAACCTGGAGAAAATGAATGAAAATCTGTTCAGGGATTATCAGAAAGTAAAAGCTCTGTATGAAACAGTAGCTCCGGAAAGGCTTAAGGATATTGGTGTCGCTGAAAAGAAAGAGAGGTCGCTGAAATTCAATATGGCGACAGTTCTGTTTGCAGATATTCACGGTTTGTCGAGGCTTGTTGAGGGCTTGGATTCATCAATAGTAATGGATGAACTTGATGAGATATTCTTTGAATTTGAGAAAATTGCTTCAAAATATAAAATTGAAAAAATAAAGACTATTGGTGATACTTATATGTGCGCAGGAGGAATACCGGTTAAAAATATTACCAACCCGGTTGATGTTGTGATGGCGGCAGTTGAGATGAGAGACTTTCTTGAAAAATATGAAATTAAAAAGAGGGATGGAGACAGCCGATTATGGGAATTAAAAATTGGTATCCATTCAGGAACCGTAACAGCAGGAATCTCCGGAAGGAGAAAAATCAATTATGATATAAAAGGAGATACTGTCAATACCGCAAGTAGGGTTGAAGCTGTTTCAGATAATGGGGTAATTCTAATCTCCGTAATGACATATGAGCTGGTCAAAGAGTTTTTTGAATGTGAATACTTTGGCAAGCTTCCTGTTAAATACAAAGATGATCTTCAGATGTACAGGGTGGAAGGACTTAAACCCGAGTTTTCACTAAATGGCGAGGGTACTATTCCTAATGAATTATTCAGGATAAAATTCGGACTTATACAGTTTACTGATATTCAGGAAATTATTCTGGATAAACTTGAGATGGATCTTCCGGGTTATCTGTTCTATCACAATGTTAAACATACAGTTGATGTTGTTACCGAGGTGGAGCTTATCGGGTGGGGAGAAGGTTGTTCCGACGAGGAGATATTATTGTTAAAGACTGCTGCCTTATTCCACGATGCCGGTCATACTATCGATTATGATAATCATGAGTATTACGGAACGCAGATAGCAAGAGAAATGCTTCCAAAATTCAATTATACCGCCGACCAGATTGACCGTATTTGCCAATTAATTATGTCAACCAAATTGCCGCCAAAACCTAAAAATTTACTGGAAAGTATTATCTGTGATTCTGATCTTGATTACCTTGGCAGAAGCGATTTCATTCCTGTTTCAAATACGCTCTATGAAGAGCTTAAGGCTCAGAATAAGATGGGCTCACTAAATGATTGGAATAAGATACAGGTTAAATTCATTTCAGGACATCAGTATTTTACCAAAACAGCCAGGAGTTTGAGAGAGGTTAATAAACAGCTTCAGATTGAGAGAATACAAAGCCTGATAACCGGATAGAAATTAATCGATGTAGAGCCACCCAATTTGGATGTTTCTAATTTATTTTATTACCAGCATCTTGGTGACATACGATTGTGAACCATCCTTACTTGCACAAAAAATAAGATAGACCCCTGTAGCAACATGCCGCCCGTTATAGGTAGTGAGATCCCATGTTGCCTGGCCTCCGTCTGAAACGGTTGAATAAACAAGATTACCACTTATATCTGTTATTCTGATCTGGGTATCTTTGATCAGCCCTGTGATTGTAACATTTCCTTTAAAATCCTCTCTCACCGGATTTGGGAAAGAATAAACCTTAGTAAATTTTTCTTCACCGGTAGTTGCATCACCTCTGTAGGACTGTACTCCTTTTGAAGTCGCGAACCAGACATCACCGGTCTTATTGTCAACAGCAAGTGATACAATTGAATTAGAAAGTAATGGACTGTTCAGTTCATTAAAGTTCTTTATTTGAGTCGTACCATCAGCAGAAAGAAGATAGACTCCTGAATTGGCTGTTCCGAGCCACTTCCTGTTTGCCCCGTCTACTGCTATCGTCGTAATTGTTTCTGTTTTCAACATATAGTCGGCAAGGTTTGTTCCATCATTCCTTGGTATTTTTATACGGCTGGCTCTCAGATCGGTGTCAAATACTTTCTCAGGATTGTAATAAATTACCGGTCCCTGGTCAGTTCCAACCCAGATATTTCCATCCAGATCTTCAGCAATTGAATACACAAATGTGATTACCTGATTTTCTGCATCCTGAACAAGTAGCTTCTTATATTTATCGTCACTAAAGACATCAGGCGTTTTGTTATCATCAAGAATAAATAGCCCGTTACCATGAGGCAGAATAATCCATTTTTGTCCAATTGCTGTAATAATGATATCTCCTATAGTCGGCGCATCAATCGTAATCGGATTAATAATCCATACTCCATCGGGTTTTAATACCTTTATACTTCCCGGGACTTCTGTTTGGGTGATCCAGAGATTTTTTGATTTATCCATAGCCAGACCACATATGCGCACGTAAGGCTTTCCTGCTATAATTGTCTGAAGTGGTGAATTTGATTCAGTATATTGTTTAACAAGACTATTGTTTTCATATTCAAGTAATCCTCCTCCCCAGCTTGATACAAACAGGTGATTATTGTCATAAGGATCCGTCATTGTCCTGATTGGATCTTTTATTGTACCTGATTGGATTGAACTCCAGTTATTATTTTCATAAATGGAAATCTGAAGAGGTCTCCCCTGATTATTCCATGTGACATCGGCACCCCCACCGCAAATAACGGTTTTCCCATTTGTTGAGCTTATATAAAATGCGTTATTTGAAACAGGTCCGGGAAGAGTCAGTGCAGAAAATTCAGACATATTTTCCCCCATTATCAGACCTGAGTTAAGATCGGCAATCCATAAATTGTTGTTATCGGCTATCGCCTGTGAAATGTTTGGCATAGCCCAACCGTATGAGGAGATGGTATTTAAAAGAGTACCGGTGTTGCTATAGTATTTTGCATAAGAACCAGAAGCGATTGTAAATCCAGATGTTGCAGCATCGAATGACCTGTTGTAAATTCCACTTGTAAAAGAAAATAGTGAACTAGTCCCGTCAAAAACATAAATATGATCTCCGTTTGATAAAGGATCTGTCAGATTTGCATAAAGTTTATCGCCTGAATAAATAAGTCCTGTATAATTCCCGGAAGGATTTGGAAGAATGTTGACAAGCTCCCAGTTACCAAAGTAAGATAATCCCTGGTTTGAAAGATCAGCAGAGTATACTCCCATATTGGTTGCAGCATATATTTTAGTATTCCCGAAAGCAATATCTGATACATTTGTATTTTCAGAGCCATCGCCCGGTTTCCAGGTATCGTAAATCTCTCTCTTAATAAGATCAATGACAACAATCCCAAAGGAGCTTGCCAGATAAGCATACTTACCGTTAACCCGTATTTTGTTAATTTCTTTGTTCCCTGGAATATACTTTCTGTTTATATCAGGTATGTTATAAATAACGTTGTTTTTTACGAGGTCAATATTTGTGGTTGAATAAGCGATTATAAGTGTTTTATTTTCCTCTGACCAGCTAATAGTGCTTATACCGGATTCTGTGAGTCCGTCAATACGAGTCATTTTTCTGAGTTCAGCAAATCCTCTATTGTAAATGATTATTGATGAGCCGGTTGAGGCAAAAACATTCTCATTACCCACAGCGACACAATTAGCAGAATTATAGATAAGATGATCTGACCAGGTTCCAACAGGTGTTTGTCCCTGTAATATTGTGGAAATCAGCGTCAGCAACAATATGGACAGATTTTTTTTCATATAAAAACAAATCGGGATAATATCTCCATCAGAACCCATAAAAACTTAAAGTACCTTTAGTTCAACTGTTAATAACACTGGTAATCAATAAACATTTTAGACGTCTATTTATTGTTTGTAAGTGCATTTCGTAACAGAAACTCTTTCAATTTTTCAAATGCTCTGGCTCTGTGGGAGATAGTATTTTTTTCTTCAAGCTCCATTTCACCGAATGTGTGTATTCTTCCTTCCGGCAAAAAGATCGGGTCATAACCAAATCCTTTTGTTCCCTTTATCCCCATGGTAATAGTTCCATTTACAACTCCCTCGAACAGGAATTCCTTTTTTTCATAAATAAGAGCGATTACAGTTCTGAACCTTGCAATTCTGTTTTCTGAACTGCCAAGCATTGACAAAACTTTCCTGATGTTTGCCGATGAATCCTTATTTTCCCCTGCAAACCTTGCCGAATGGACCCCCGGAAGGCCGTTCAGCGCAGCTATCTCAAGACCGGTATCATCGGCAAAAACGTCCATGCCGGTGGCATTGTATACAAATCTGGCTTTAGCAAGCGCGTTACCTTCGATCAGAGGTTCTTCCTCGGGAATGTCTTCTCTTATATTGACATCGCCCAGACTTAGAAGCTTAAAACTATCTCCAAGAAGACTGTTTATTTCTTTTATTTTATGTTCGTTATTAGAAGCAAAAACTAATGTCATAAGATCATTTTATAAAGATCCAAAAGTAGTCAAAATTGAGCTTTCCTTTTGACCTGATTTTTTTAAGTGCTACATTTGGGATAATAAAAAGCAAGATAATTGTTTATGTCTTATTTAGTAAGGTTGAATTTTCTTTTTGTGATTATTTTGTTTTCAGTCATTTTAAATGTTACTGCAGCTCAAACTACTTTTAACTCAGAGGTAACCCCATCATTAAAAAGGGTAATAATTAATGGAGATTCTGCTGTTTTAAGATCGGGCAACTCTGTGGTTACTCAGCCTGAACGTTTGCAAAATATAATCCTGAACTACAGGGACAATAATATTTCATTCGAATTGCAGCCTTCAGACGGTATAAACTACCAGTTTTTCCTTGAAAAGTTTGACAAAGATTGGAGTACCTGGAAACATACAGGGTTCAAAGAGTACACTAATTTACCAGCTGGGAAATATCTGTTTAAGGTAAGATATATAAGCTCAGGAAATACTGCCGGTGAGATATCTTTAATCTCTATAAGAGTTTTACCTCTCTGGTATTTTTCACATCTTGCAATAATTATATATCTGATAGTATTCTTCCTGATAATCTGGACACTGTACAATCTTCTCAATCTGAGGTTTGCCAGGAATCTGTATATGCTTGAGCAGATAATTAACAAACGTACTGAGGATTTGATAATTGAGAAAGAAAAAACAGAAGCATTACTTGAAAATGTTCTGCCTAAGAACACAGCAAATGAGATCATGGAGAAAGGGAAAGCAACCAAGATCAAATATAACTTTGTAACAGTCCTCTTCTCAGATATACAAGGGTTTACTAAAATTGCTGAAGAGACGAATCCTGAAATTTTAATAGATGAACTTGATAAATTCTTTTTTTATTTTGATTCAGTTGTTGAGAAGTTTGGTATAGAGAAAATTAAGACTATCGGCGATGCTTATATGTGCGCAGGAGGTATTCCGGAGAAGAACAGAACTAATCCGGTTGAGGTTATTCTTGCTGCTCTCGAAATGAAGGGATATATGACTAAACTTAAGGCTGCATCAGAACTTGAAGGAATGAAATACTGGGACATCAGAATCGGTATTCATACCGGAACTGTTGTAGCGGGAGTTGTCGGACAAAAGAAACTTTCATACGATATATGGGGTGATACGGTAAATACAGCCAGCAGGATGGAATCGTCGGGCGAAGCAGGTAAAATAAATATCTCAGGTACAACCTATGAATTTGTGAAGGAGTTTTTCGTGTGTGAATTCCGTGGAAAAATGCCGGTTAAATATAAAGGGGAACTGGAAATGTATTTTGTGAATGGAATCGTCCCGGAGTTATGTGATGCGAATGGGGGCCCAAACAGAAAATTTATCCTTAAGATGCAGATGATCAAACTCCAGGATATTGAGGAAATGATTATTAAAATGTTTGACGGTGAAGCTCCTCCAAACCTTTACTTTCATAACTCCTCAATGGTAAAAAATATCTGCAATCAGGTGGAATTACTTTCACGAGCCGAAAATCTGCCCGATGAGGAGTTCATTAACCTTAAACTGGCTTCGGTTTTTCTTTTTACCGGATTCATTTCAGATTATGAAAAACCAATGGAGGCATCGCTGCGTCTGGTTGAAGAAGTACTTCCAGGTTACGGATTCAACCATGAGAATGTTGAATCGGCTAAGAAGATGATCAGAAACTGTTTTAATAATCATCTGGAATCTTTAGCGGATAATATTCTTCATGATGCAAAGTACGATTATCTTGGTCGCGTAGATTATGTGAAACTCACAGATAAGTTGTTAAGAGAGAGAACGGAATATGGTAAACTTACTGATAAAAAATCATGGATTGAGTTCCAGAAAAATCAGTTATCAGATCATCAATTCATTACCACAACTGCCAGGTTTATGAGGAGTGTTTCTCTTGAGGATCAGATTGCCGGGCTACTCCTGTAATGGCAGTAATCCAAATTCATTGTGAAATGTACTAAAAATAAGTTTTAAAAATGTACTTTTGCACCATAAGTAAAAGCCACTATTTATGGAAAATTTTAATTGGGAAAGTCTGCCTTTTGGTTATATAAAGACGGATTTTAATATACGTTGTATTTTTAAAAACGGGAAATGGGGAAAACTTGAAGTATCGTCTTCAGAATATATTGATGTTCATATTGCTGCAACAGGATTGCATTATGGTCAGGAAGCTTTCGAAGGATTAAAGGCTTATATGGGCAAAGACGGGAAAATTAGATTATTCAGGTGGGAAGAAAATGCGAAAAGATTTATTGCTTCAGCTGACGGGATAAAAATGGCGGCCTTTCCTATTGAATTGTTCAAGGATGCTTTGATTAAAGTAATACAATTAAACAAAAAATTTATACCTCCATATGGTTCAGGGGCAACTTTGTATATAAGACCGTTGTTGTTCGGCAGCGGAGCCGAGGTAGGTGTTAAACCTGCTTCAGAATATACTTTTCTGGTATTTGTTACTCCGGTAGGTCCTTATTTCAAAGGGGGGATTAAGCCAGTAAATATGTTGATATGCAGAGATGTAGACAGGGCTGCTCCGCTTGGAACCGGCACTTTCAAAATAGGAGGGAACTATGCTGCAAGCATGAGAGCTATTATTGCAGCTCATAAAGGAGGGTATTCCAATACAATTTTCCTTGATGCAAAAGAAAAGAAATATGTTGATGAATGTGGGCCGGCTAATTTTTTTGGAATTAAGAATAATACTTATGTGACTCCAAAATCTGAATCAATATTGAATTCAATTACGAATATGAGTCTGATTGAAATTGCTAAAAGCCTTGGCATGAATACTGAACGAAGACAAATTCCTGTGGAAGAACTTTCCTCTTTTGAAGAAACAGGAGCATGTGGCACAGCAGCAGTAATCGGCCCTATTGCAAAGATATTTGATCCGGATAAGAATATGATTTATGAATATTGCAAAGACGGGGAACCTGGTGCTATTTCGCTTAAACTTTACAAAAAGCTTATATCAATACAGTGTGGTGATGAACCTGACCCTTTTGGCTGGATTACAATTGTGGAGTAAATTGTCACAAAAATTTGCAGCGTGAAGAATAAAGAAACAGGATATTCTAAAACAAAACTGAGAAGTTCTTATCTGACATTAGTTATAAGTGTCTCACTTGTTCTTTTTCTTCTGGGTGTTCTTGGACTCGTTCTTCTAAATGCCAGGGAGTTGTCGGACTATCTGCGGGAAAGCCTCTCATTTTCAATTATTCTTGATGATGAAGCTAAAGAACCGGACGTCAGGATGTTGCAAAAGGACCTCGATGCCAAACCCTATGTAAAATCTACTGAATATGTATCAAAGGAAGCGGCAGCAGTAAAAATGAAAAAGGATCTCGGAGAAGACTTTATTAATTTTCTGGGAGATAATCCTCTGCCACCTACAATAGATGTTTTCCTTCATGCAGGTTACACAAGTCCCGACAGTGTGGCAAAAATTGAAAAATATGTTCGCTTATATCCATTTGTAAAAGAAGTTTATTATCAGGAATCATTACTTTTCCTGATAAATGAGAATGTTAAGAAGATCAGCCTGTTTCTTCTAATTATAAGTACTTTCCTTTTTCTCATCGCACTTACAATAATAAACAATACAATAAGGTTGTCGATCTACTCCAGGAGGTTTTTAATCAGAACAATGCAGCTTGTTGGTGCAACTCGTTCATTCATACGCCGGCCATTTATTATTCAAAGTGCTTTACACGGACTCATCGCAGCTCTTATTGCACTGAGTTTGCTGTTGGGAATGCTATATCTTATTGAAAAGGAATTTTTTCTGATGTTTAGTTTCGAAAGCACCTATCTTTTAATTCTTCTTGGTATTTCAATCATCGTAACCGGAGTTTTTATTAATGTCATTTCAACATTTTTTTCTGTTAACAGGTATCTTAGTATTTCTGAAGACAAACTTTATTATTGATTAAATATGAGTACAAAAAACGTAAATAAGGGGAAATTGAATTTTGCTCTTGGCCCTGAAAACTACAAATTACTGGCAATTGGATTCGGTATAATTGTTGTTGGTTTTCTTCTGATGCTTGGAGGGAAATCTCCTAGTCCCGATAAATTCAGTGACAACATTTTTAGCTTCAGGAGAATAACACTGGCACCAATAGTTGTGCTGGCAGGTTTTATATTCGAAATATGGGCTATTATGAAAAAGCCCAAAGAAACGGATGAAAAATAAATTGCTGTCTGATAATTCAGTATTAGCGTGAAACATCAGCTACCGGACTGATGTAAGGAAGGTTTATGTCAATTTTATTAGGTTTGAATGTCATCTGAAAAAATATCAGTTTTTGAGGAAGGGAAAGTTTTATTGTTTGATAAACCTGTTTATTGGACCTCTTTTGATCTGGTGAACAAAGTAAGAATAATGATAAGGAGTAACTTCGGTATCAGAAAAATAAAAGTTGGTCATGCAGGAACTCTTGATCCTTTGGCGAGCGGTTTATTGATTGTTTGCACCGGGAAGTCAACAAAGAAAATTGATGAGTTCCGTGATCTTGAAAAGGAATACATTGCTACATTTCATCTGGGAGCAACAACCCCATCTTTTGATCTTGAGACAGAAATTGACCATCATTATTCCACAGCTCATATAACTGAGCCTATGGTTAAAGATGTACTTTCTGGCTTTTTGGGCGAACAGAAGCAAATTCCTCCTATTTATTCTGCAAAGTTGATCGCAGGAAAACGAGCATACGAGTATGCCAGACAGGGTATAGATAAAAAACTTGAACCGGTTACAGTATATTTTCGGGAACTGGAACTGCTCTCTTTTGAACTTCCTGAGATAAAGGTGAGATTGTTGTGCAGTAAGGGAACTTATATACGGTCATTCGCCCGTGATCTTGGTCAGGCTCTGAATAGCGGGAGTTATTTATCTTCTCTTGAACGGACTGCAATAGGAACATATAAGGTTAAGAATGCATATAGTATGGAAAAATTTAAGGAATATATTGAACAAATGAACTCTGATTGCTGTTCTGAGACAAATCAGAATATTAAAATTTCTTAGACATAGAGTGTCCTTTAATTATTTTTGAAAAAACATACATTCCAGTGAAACAATATAGATATTTTTACGTATAAAGGACTTCTTTAATTTTTACAATGATTATTTTTTTATTATGAAACTATCGCAATTCAGGTATAATTTACCACAGGAGCTTATTGCGCTTTATCCTACTGAAAACAGGGATGAATCGAGATTATTGGTTGTAAACAGAAAAAGCGGAGAGCTCCAACACAGGATTTTTAAAGATATTACAGAATATTTTAGTGAAAATGACGTCCTGGTTTTTAATAATACGAAGGTTTTTCCGGCAAGGTTATATGGTAATAAAGAGAAAACCGGAGCCGAGATTGAGGTCTTCCTGTTAAGAGAGCTAAACAAGGAGCAGCGTTTATGGGATGTACTGGTAGACCCGGCAAGGAAAATCAGGATAGGCAATAAGTTATATTTTGGGGAAGATGATCTGTTGGTAGCTGAAGTTATTGATAATACAACCTCAAGAGGAAGAACCTTAAGATTTCTCTTTGACGGCACCTATGAGGAGTTTAAAAAAACATTATATGGCCTTGGAGAAACTCCTCTGCCAAAGTTTATTAACAGAAAGGTTGAACCTGAAGACAGTGAGAGATATCAGACTATCTTTGCAAAATATGAAGGGGCTGTCGCAGCTCCTACAGCCGGGTTGCATTTCAGCAGGGAGTTATTAAAAAAGCTGGAAATTATCGGGGTTGATTTTGCAGAAATTACCCTGCATGTTGGATTGGGCAATTTCAGGAGTGTTGATGTAGAGGACCTTACCAAACACAAGGTTGATTCAGAGAGGATCGTTATAACTGAAGAATCTGCCGACATTGTGAATAAAGCAAAAGATAATAAATACAAGATCTGTGCAGTCGGAACAACAGTTGTAAGAACATTGGAAAGTTCCGTATCTACTGATGGTTATCTTAAGCCATTTGACGGATGGACAAACAAATTTATCTTTCCTCCTTATGATTTCAAAGTGCCTGACATGATGATTAGTAATTTTCATCTTCCTTATTCCACTCTTTTGATGATGGTATCGGCATTTGCTGGTTATGATCTGCTTTTTGATGCTTATAAAACTGCAGTTAAGGAGAAATACCGCTTCGGTACTTACGGTGATGCAATGCTGATCATATAAGGATTTGTCATAGAGACCTTCAGGCTGTCTTTGTACAGCATATATGTCTATTGCCTTCATTTAGAGACTTCAAGATAACTATTCTATCAGAAAAAATGAACCTGCTATTGCAGGTTTTTTATTTAGAGAATGTGGAGTCAAAGAATTATTTCCTTTAGTCAAAAAAAGCAGGTAACTTTTAAAATAATATTTATCTTTAGCTTAATTATTAAATGGTTGACCTAATGCAACCATCGTTAATAATTTAGTGTCTTGAAATAAGTGATTAGTTGACTCCGTTTATATTTGTTGAACGGAATGATATATAATATAAAATATTGATTGACTTTAAAAAAAAAAGAATTTAGAGCCGAGCAGTAATTTTTATGCATATACCTGAAATTGAGTAAAGACACACTAATATCGTTTCTTAAAAAAATATCTTATCCTGTCTGGGCTGACAAGATAAGATTAGTACTATTAAGAAGGGCACTTCTGATTAGCCTGATATTATTATTTCCAATAGTTTCCGTTTATTCACAATGGTTAACTGGTTATCAATACAGGAAAACTATTACTATTCCTTCAACACAAATTAGCGGGACTCCGCTCACTAATTTCCCGGTTCTTGTGTCAGTAACTGATAATGATCTCAAAACTCAAGGTAATGGAGGATTTGTCCAGAATGCAAGTGGCTGGGATATAGCATTTTCAATTGATAATTCAACCAAATTAGATCAACAGGTCGAATCTTATAATTCAGTGACTGGTCATATAACGGCCTGGGTAAGAATTCCAAACCTCACTGGCGGCTCAAATTTCGTTTTTTATATATACTATGGGAATTCATCTGTTGCTGCAGATCCATCAACAACATCAACCTGGAGTGCAGCTTATAATGGTGTATGGCATTTATCTGGTCTTAATGATGCAACAATTAACGGGAATACCGCAACTGAAGGCGGAGGTGGTACAAGTAATTCAACCGGTATTATTGATAATTCCAGAGATATTGCGGGAGCCGGACAGTATTTCCAGATCAATCAATCCACAATTCCTAATGGATACTTTTCAATTTCTCTCTGGTTTAAACCCGATGATCTAACCGATGGAACTTTATTCGATTTAAGCAACAGCAGCAGTGGTAAATATTTCTTTTCTTCATTTAATTCCACTACACTTTACTGGTATTTTGAATCTGCGAATGATAATGATGCTCAGGCAAGCTGTAGTATAAGTCTGAATACTACAACCTGGTATTATTTAACTGTTATTGGCAGATACGGTGGAAGCACACATCAGATATATTTAAACGGTAATCTGGCTGGCACAGGTGTTGTAAATTTAGATGGTAAACCAACATTAAATGACATCCGCGTCGGTACCGACTATGGATATTATCCCATCTTAACCCATGGACCTTTTAACGGCAAAATAGATGAATTCAGGATTGCAAATTTAGCCAGAAGCTCGGGTTGGATAAAAACAGAATATAATAATCAAAGTGCTCCTGGTACATTTATGTCTTTTGGAAGCAGAGAGAGTGGCCTGCCGCAAATATATAACGTCTCAGGCTCCGGATCATATTGTTCAGGGGGACTTACTGTTCAGCTTTCCGGATCACAATCGGGAGTAAATTATCAGCTTAAAAAGAATGGGGTTAACCTGGGAGCACCAGTTTCCGGGAATGGTGGTGTACTTAGCTGGACTGGATTATCTGAAGGTATTTATGAAATTACTGCTACAAAAGTTGCAAGCGGTCTGTCAGCAGATATGAATGGAAGTGCAATAATAATTAAAAATCCTTCCCCGGCAGCTGCTCTTGGTTATAAATATCAAAAAGCACTTACAATTAATCATAGCAGAGTAAGTGGAGGATCAGATCTGTTAAATTTCCCGGTTCTGATTAATATATCAAGCTCTCCTGCCCGAGATGAATTAAAATATAAAGTCAATGGAGGACATGTTGAAAATTCCTCAGGATATGATATAATTTTTACAGATGCAAATTATAACAAGCTGGATCATCAGGTGGAAAGTTACGATCCTGCTACAGGTAATTTAGTCGCATGGGTACGCTTACCAGTTTTATCTTCTTCTACTGATACACCGATTTTGATTCTATACGGTAATCCGCAAATAACTTTAGATCCCTCTGTTAAGACAGTATGGGATCCGAACTTCCGTGGAGTATGGCATCTAAATGGTACCGACTTTACAGATGGGACCAACAATTCTAATAATGGTACAAATTCGGGATCAACGGATGTAGTCGGACAGATTGGACACGGGAAAAGCTTCAATGGCACATCCGATTATATTGATATGGGTAGTGATCCGAGTCTGTTTATAAATAATTCAATAACAGTTTCAGCATGGGTCAAAGCCAATAGTACTACTTCAGGACATATCATAAATATGGGCGGTGGTTGGACTGATCCGGGATATTCATTGTTTTGGTTAGATCCAAGTATCAGGGTTGAATTACAGCCGGTAAAAACCATGTACGATGTTCCTATGCCTACTTATAATGCCTGGCATTATATTGCTTTTACATGGGACCATAGTTCCAAATTGATTCAAACCAGTATTGATGGCACTGTTGTTGGATCAGGCTTATCGTATGATGGTCCTATTGGAAATCCTGCCCAACATTTAATGATTGGCAAGGATGCAAATCAGTCAGGTTATGTCTTTAATGGAATAATTGATGAAGCACGGGTTCAGAGTATAGCAAGATCATCCGGATGGATCGCAACTGAATATAATAACCAGAATAATCCCGCTGGATTTTATTCTATACAAGCTGAATCCTCATGTTCTGTTTTTACTTTTGATGGAATTTGCGCAGGCGCATCTGTTGTTTATAGCGTTCCTAATACTCCATCTCATACATACCTGTGGACTATTACTGGGGGATCACCTTTGTCAGGTACAGGAAATAGCATAACTGTTACATGGGGAGCTGCAGGAACAGGCCATATCAAATTATCAGAAACATCTGGCAGTTGCGTTGGAACATCAATCAATTATGATGTATCCATACTTGCTTCACCAACTTCACCTTCGGTCACAAATGGAGAAAGATGCGGACCCGGGAATGTGATCCTGCAGGCTAGTGGCGCTGGTGCATCAGAAGATTATAAATGGTACGATTCTTTAACTGGGGGCACTTTGCTACAGACGGGAGGCAATACCTTCACTACTCCTGTAATCAGTTCCAGCACAAATTATTATGTTACTAAGTATAATACAACAACATTGTGTGAAGGAACTCCAAGGATTCTGGTAGCAGCAAATGTTCATGCACAACCAACAATCTCAAATGACCCTGTTGGAGGAACAGTTTGTTATAATGCTACTTATTCAATGTCTGTGGTGGTTACTGGTGGAGCTCTTTTAACATATCAATGGCAGGTTTCACCGGATGGTGTCAATAGCTGGACTAATGTTGGGACCAACAGTCCAAATTATACTACACCTGCTATTACAGCTAACAGTTACTTTAAGGTAATCATCACAAGTGCTGGTAGCGGATGCACTTCTCCAATAGAAAGCAGCGTTGCTAGTGTGTTCCTGGAAACTGTTCCTCCAACTATTTCTTGTCCTGCCCCAATAATCAAAACAACTGATTCTGGAGTATGTACTGCATCTGTAGTAATTCCGAATGTTACAATAGCAGATAACTGTTCAGTAACATTACTTACCTGGGCAATGACCGGAGCTACTACTGCATCATCATCCGCTACCGGAATTAATCAGGTTGGGACATATACATTTAATAAAGGGATTACTACAATATCATATATAGTAAAAGACGGAGCTGGGAACACTGCCACGTGCAGCTTTGATGTTACCGTCAATTACAATGAGTTGCCTGCCATCGCATGCATAGGTAACCAGATACGCAGCACGAATGCCGGGGTATGTACCTACACGGTTGCAGGTACGGAGGTCAACCCCAC
>DCFT01000057.1:9269-18286 GCA_002319885.1 Bacteroidales bacterium UBA1797 | reverse complement strand
GATTTTCATGCCCATAACGATTATGATCTTGCTGTTGCTAACGTATACTCGGCAGTGAGAGCCGGCATTAAGGGAGTTCATACGACAGTGAACGGACTCGGGGAAAGAGCAGGTAATGCGCCGCTTTCGAGCGTTATCGGGGTTTTGCACGACCACATAAATGCTGAGACCGATATAATCGAATTCGAGATCACCAGGGCCAGCAAGATCGTGGAGACCTTCAGCGGCATCAGGATACCTGTAAATAAGCCGCTGATCGGGGCAAATGTGTTTACACAGACATCCGGGGTCCATGCTGACGGTGACAGCAAGGACAACCTATATTACAATAACCTGCTCCCGGAACGGTTCGGCAGAAAACGGAAATATGCCCTTGGTAAGCAGTCCGGGAAAGCAACGGTCAGGAAGAACCTCGAGGAATTCGGGCTCGACCTGAGCGCCGATTCCATCTCAAGGATTACCCAGAGGGTGATCGAGCTTGGCGACAAGAAGGAAAATGTCACAACCGAGGACCTTCCGTTCATAATTTCCGATGTGCTCGGAAACGACAGGGCTGAGTACAGGATCTTTATCAAGAATTATTCGCTTTCACTCTCCTTTGGACTGAAGCCCTTCGCCAGCGTGCAGATCGAGATCGACGGGAACATTTACCAGGAGACCTCCTCGGGAGACGGCCAGTACGATGCCTTCATGAAAGCACTCCGGGTGATCTACGACAAGCTCGGGAAAGAGCTTCCGACCCTGATTGATTACGAGGTGTCAATTCCCCCGGGCGGCAAGACGGATGCCCTGGTCGAGACCGTCATCACATGGAATCTCAGCAACAGGGAATTCAGGACCAAGGGCCTTGACGCCGATCAGACGGAATCAGCAATCAAGGCAACAGAAAAGATGCTGAATATCATGGAAGGCGTCATGGAGAAGGAATATAAATATCTGGTTTTCTGAAATAAACGTCAATAAATCAATTAATAACCTTATTTACTGTTTTTATGGGCAGAGTGTACAATATTGCAGTTATAGCCGGCGACGGGACAGGCCCTGAGGTTGTCAGGGAGGGTAAGAAAGTGCTGAACGCAGCAGCAGCCAGGTTCGGATTCGGGATCAATTTCACGGAGTTCGATTTCGGGGGGGAAAGATACCTGAGGACAGGTGAAGTCCTTCCGGAATCGGCAACAGAAGAGCTGAAAAAGTTCGACTCGATATTCCTCGGGGCAATCGGCCATCCCGATGTTAAGCCGGGCATCCTCGAAAAAGGGATCCTTCTAAGGCTCCGTTTTGAACTCGACCAGTATATTAACCTGAGGCCAGTAAAACTTTACCCGGGAGTGGCAACCCCACTTAAAGACAAAGGTCCGGAACATATTGACTATGTGGTTGTAAGGGAAAATTCGGGGGATGTGTACACCGGCTCAGGCGGGGTTACCATGAAAGGCACCCCGGATGAGGTTGCAGTTCAGAATATGGTCTATACCAGGATGCAGGTCGACCGCTGCCTTCGATACGCCTTTGAGTACACCAGGAAAAGGAACAGGAAGAAGACGCTTGCACTATGCGGAAAAACCAATGTCCTTACCTATGTCTTCGACCTGTGGGAAAGAGCTTTCCATGAGATCGGGAAATCGGAGTTTCCTGACATCACCCGCGAATATTACCATGTCGATGCGACGTGCATGTGGATGGTGAAGAATCCCGAATGGTTCGATGTCATTGTCACCACAAACATGTTCGGCGATATCATTACCGACCTCGGAGCCATTACCCAGGGGGGCATGGGCATTGCAGCGGGCGGGAATATCAACCCGAAAGGGGTTTCGATGTTCGAACCCATAGGCGGTTCGGCCCCAAAATACACGGGGAAGAACATTATCAATCCGCTTGCCTCGATCTGCTGCGGCGGCATGATGCTCGAGCACCTGGGAGAAGAGAGCGCCGCGAGGGCCATTGAAAATGCTGTTATGGATGTCACAGCAAATAAGCTGAAGGACCTGGGCGCCGGGAAAATGGGGTATTCGACAACTGAGGTCGGCAATTTGGTTGCTGAAAGAGTATGATCTTTGTGATACAGAATTTTATTAACCGTAAAGCACGCGAAGTGCTGATAACATCCGGACGCAAAGATTTCCAGGTATTTGGATCATAAAAGTCAGCTCTGCGTTCTTTGTGGAAACTTTGCGTTCTTTGCGTTTAATTAATTAATTGGTCAAAGTACTTTGTCAGATATTGCTAAGTAATTAATACATTTTTCTTTCAATTATTAAAAAATACTTATCTTTGTCCATCAATTTATAACAAATGAATCCGGTCAGATTGCATCACCATCATTTTCGTTCCTGCCCTCAGGCGAGATGAAATTGGTATGCATTTGTTCCAAATATCATAAACCCGTCTGAGCAGATCAGACGGGTTTTTTATTTCCCGGCAGGTTTGCTCTGACATATATGTAAAAACAAAAATGAGTAAACTGAAAATTGCGATTCAAAAGAGTGGACGACTAAGTGAAAATTCCAAGAAACTACTGGAAGAATGTGGCATAAACTTCTCAAACGGTATAAGCGTCCTTAAAACCACTGCAAGTAATTTCCCTATTGAACTTCTCTTCCTCAGAGACGATGATATCCCACAGTATGTTGAGCAGCAAGTTGCCGACATAGGTATTCTTGGCGAAAACATGGTATTTGAAAAGAACAAAGATGTGGATATTATTGAACAACTCGGTTTTGCGCAATGCAGGCTTAGCCTGGCAATTCCAAAAGAAGAGAAGTATGAGGGCTTAGCTTATTTTATGAATAAAAAAATTGCCACAAGCTATCCCCATATTCTAAAGGAATTTATGACTAAGAACAAAATTAACGCCGAAATTGAAGAGATAAGTGGCAGCGTGGAAATAGCCCCTGGTATTGGCCTGGCAAATGCAGTTTGTGATATAGTTAGTTCTGGCAGTACGCTGCTTACCAATGGTTTGCATGAGGTAGAAACAATTCTAAAGAGTCAGGCAGTTATTATCGGGAATAAGAAAATGAGCACTGAAAAACAAACGATTCTGAACAGCTTACTCTTCAGGATCCGGGCAGTTAAAAATGCAAAGGAGAATAAATACATATTGCTCAATACCCCACAGACGGCCATTGCAGATATATGCAAAATACTCCCTGGAATGAAAAGCCCGACTATTGTTCCTCTGGTAGAAAAAGGATGGTTCAGCCTGCATTCAGTCGTAAAAGAGGACGAATTCTGGGATAGGATTGATCAGCTGAAAGCGGCGGGCGCTGAGGGGATACTTGTAATTCCAATAGAGAAAATGATACTTTAATGAAAACAATTATCTTTCCCGAAAATAAAATATGGCAAGAACTCTGCAGACGACCGGAAATTGCCAGGAATGATCTCGAAAAAACAGTAAGAGGTATTATAGACCATGTAAAAGCTGAAGGTGATAAGGCAATTCGCTATTACTCTGAAAAATATGACAAAGTATCTGTATTAGAATTAAAAGTTTCAGCAGAAGAGATCAGGAAATCAGAGGAACAAATTCCACAGGAGCTTAAGACAGCAATAAGTATTGCAAAAAAAAATATTGAGAATTTCCACTCTGCACAACTTATAACTGAACCAGTTATTGAAACTTATAAAGATGTCAGATGCTGGAGGAAAAACGTTGCAATTGAAAAAGTCGGACTATATATTCCAGGTGGTACCGCTCCTCTCTTTTCAACACTGCTTATGCTGGGTGTTCCGGCCAAAATTGCCGGATGCAGAGAAATAGTTTTATGTACTCCGCCCGGGAAAAATGGAACAATAAATCCACTGATCCTATATGCAGCTCACGTTACAGGTATTTCTGAAATCTATAAAGCGGGAGGAGCCCAGGCTATTGCAGCTCTGGCCTTCGGAACCGAAAGTATCCCTAAAGCCTATAAGATCTTTGGTCCGGGAAATCAGTATGTGATGAAAGCAAAGGAGCTGGTTCAACAGGATGGAGTTGCAATTGATATGCCTGCAGGCCCCAGCGAGGTTATGATAATTGCCGACAAAGATGCCAATCCTGAATTTATTGCAGCTGATTTACTCTCACAGGCGGAACACGGTACTGACAGTCAGGTAATTATGCTGACCGATGATCAGAATATCCTTAAAGAAGTAGAATCTGAAATAGAGAAACAGGTTGATGTGCTGCCACGAAAAGATATCGCTTTAAAAGCCCTGGAAAACAGTAAACTGATCATGCTGCGGACCATTGAGGATTGCATTGATTTCAGCAATCTTTATGCCCCTGAACACCTTGTTATAAATGTAATTGATGCAAAATCCGCAGCAAACAGGGTTAAGAATGCAGGATCAGTTTTTCTTGGAGCCTACAGTTGCGAAAGTGCAGGAGATTACGCATCAGGAACAAACCACACTCTTCCAACAAATGGATATGCCAGAAGTTATAGTGGTGTCTCAACTGATAGCTTTATCAAAAAAATTACTTTTCAGCAGATAAGTGCAGAAGGTATCAGGAACCTTGGGCCACAAATTGAAGTTATGGCAGAAGCTGAGTTATTAATAGGACATAGAAATGCAGTCAGCATAAGACTTAAAAGTTTGAAGAATGATTGATATCGATAAGCTCGTAAGGGAAAATGTCAGAAAACTTACTCCCTATTCAAGTGCCAGGGATGAGTTCAAGGGTAATACCGGAATTTTCATGGATGCCAACGAAAACCCATATGGCAACCTGAACCGCTATCCCGATCCTTACCAGAAAGTACTTAAGACTGAAATTTCAAAAATCAAAGGGGTTGAAGAGGATCGGATATTTCTTGGAAACGGCAGCGATGAAATTATTGATCTGTGTTTCAGGGTTTTCTGTAATCCGGGTGTCGATAAAGCTCTTACCTTCACTCCTACATACGGCATGTATGAGGTGTCTGCTTCGGTTAACGATGTTGAAATGATCAGAATGCCACTGAACGATAGTTTTCAGATTGATCTGGAAAGCGCTGCGAAGTGGTTTTCAGATAATAAACTTAAACTGATCTTCATTTGTTCTCCTAATAACCCAACTGCCAATTCGATGAATTTTAATGATGTTGAGTATATATTATCTCAATTTAGCGGGATTGTTGCCATCGATGAAGCCTATATTGATTTCAGTGAGAAACCTTCCTTTGTCAAACTGCTAAAAAGGTATCCCAATCTGATTGTGATGCAGACCTTCAGTAAAGCATTCGGACTCGCAGCAGCAAGAGTTGGAATGGCTTTTTCAAATCCGGCAATTGTTCAGTTTTTCAACAAACTTAAACCCCCTTATAACATCAGTACCATTAATCAGAAAGCTGTATTGCATAAATTGAATCATATTGAGAAATATAAAGTAGAAGTTCTCAAAATAAAGAGAGAGAGAGTGAGACTTTCTGCAATCCTGCCGGAATTCGGTTTTGTAGAAAAAGTCTATCCGTCTGATGCCAATTTTCTTCTTGTAAAAGCCAAAAATGCTAATTACATCTATAATTCTTTGGTTAACAGAAATATAATCATTAGAAACCGCAGCAACTTAATTGACAATTGCTTAAGAATAACTGTTGGAAAAAGATCTGAAAATGACAAATTAATTAATGCATTAAATGATATATCACCTTCAAAATAAATCCTTTGTGTTCCTTAGTGATTTACTTTGTGATCCTTTATGGTTAATGATTTTTTACCCCAAAGAAACATCAGGGGCTGCACTTAGGTACTCGAGGGAGAAAATGATAACAGAATAAAATTCAAAATGAAAAAAGTACTTTTTATAGACCGTGATGGAACTATTGTTGCCGAAACCGAAGATGAGCAAATCGACAGTTTTGAAAAGATGACTTTTCTTCCGGGAGTAATAACATGTTTATCAAAAATAGTCAAAGAGACTGATTTCGAACTTGTTATGGTTACAAATCAAGATGGTCTTGGCACAAAATCATTTCCTGAAGTTACCTTCTGGCCAGTTCAGAACAAGATTCTCGAAATACTCGGAGGTGAAGGTGTTTCATTCGCTGAAATATTTATTGACAAAACTACTCCAGAACAAAAAGCACCAACCCGTAAACCCGGTACCGGGATGCTTGTTAAATACCTTGCGGGAGGTATTGACCTGCAATCATCATATGTTATAGGCGACAGAATGACTGATGTTGAACTCGCCAGGAACCTTGGATGCAAAGCAATTTTCATCGGCAATGAAAACGTTCCGGAAGCTGCATTCATGACCACCAGCTGGAATGAGATCTATAAATATCTTAAAAGGATTCCACGAACAGCAAAAGTGAATAGGAAAACCTCGGAGACGGATATCACAGTCTGGCTCAACCTTGATGGATCAGGCAATAGTACTATAAAAACCGGAATCGGATTTTTCGATCATATGCTTGAACAGATTTCAAGGCACGGAAATCTTGATCTTAATATACAGGTGAATGGAGATCTGCATATTGATGAGCATCACACGGTTGAAGATGTTGCCATTGCTCTTGGTGATGCGGTCCTAAAGGCACTCGGAGGAAAGAAAGGTATAGAGAGGTATAGTTTCGTACTGCCAATGGACGATTGCCTGGCACAGGTCGCCCTTGATCTCGGAGGCAGACCCTGGCTTGTATGGGATGTCCGGTTTCTGCGTGAAAAAGTAGGAGAACTTCCGACTGAATTATTCTTCCATTTCTTCAAGTCGTTCAGCGACTATGCAAAATGCAACCTGAACATAACTGCCAGTGGGGAAAATGAACATCATAAGATAGAGGCAATTTTTAAAGCATTTGCGAAAGCCATTAAACTGGCCGTAACCCAAACAGATAATTTTAACTTACCTTCTACGAAAGGCAGTCTATGATAGCAATACTGAAATACAATGCAGGAAATATTAAATCTGTACAGAATGCCCTTATCCGGCTGGGATATAAAAGCATTATAACAGAAGATCCTGTTGAATTATCAAATGCTGATAAAGTAATTTTCCCAGGTGTAGGAGAAGCCGGCTCTGCAATTCATTTTCTCAGGGAAAAAGGATTGGATCAGACAATACTCTCCTTGAGACAACCTGTGCTAGGGATTTGTCTGGGCTTACAACTGATGTGCCGTTACTCAGAGGAGGGCGATACAACTTGTCTTGGAATATTTGATTCAGATGTAAGATTGTTCCAGCCGGTAGATAAGATCCCTCATATGGGCTGGAATAATTGTCTGACAATGAAAGGAGATCTTTTTAAAGGTCTGACAATTAACGACGATCTCTATTATGTACATAGCTATTATGCTGAAATATCTTCATACACAATAGCCACATGCGACTATATTCTTCCCTTCAGTGCAGCTATGCAGAAGGATAATTTTTATGCAACACAGTTTCATCCGGAGAAATCTGCAGCAACTGGCGAAAAAATATTGAAAAATTTTCTTGAATTATGAGAATCATAGTAGCAATCGATATTATTGGTGGTAAATGCGTCAGGCTTACCAGAGGAGATTTCAATACAAAGAAGATTTATAATGAGGATCCTCTTGAGGTAGCCCTGAAGATTGAAGATAATGGCATTAACTATTTACATCTTGTTGACCTTGATGGGGCTAAAAATAAAAAGGTGGAAAACATCAAAGTCCTTGAAAAGATTGCATGGAAGACAAAATTAAAAATTGATTTTGGAGGAGGTCTAAGATCATACGACGATCTGATAACAAGCTTGAACGCGGGAGCGCGACAGGTTACTACAGGAAGTGTAGCCGTAACCACACCTCACATTTTTATTGAATGGCTTACAAAACTTGGGCAGGAAAAACTGATTCTCGGAGCCGATTGTATCGACAGAAAGGTTTCCGGCGGTGCATGGCTTGAAAATTCTGACAAAGAAATTATAAGCTATATTTCCGACTATAAGTCAAAAGGTGTGAAATATACTATCTGCACCGATATAAAAAAAGATGGCATGCTCCAGGGACCGTCAACAAATCTTTACAAAGAGATTCTGGAAAAAGTAAATATCAAACTCATTGCGAGTGGAGGCATCACTTCGATAAAAGACATACATGACCTGACGAAAATAGGTTGTGAAGGTGCAATTATCGGCAAAGCAGTCTACGAAGGAAAAATTACATTAAAAGAATTGGGAAACTTATGCTGAAAAGAAGAATAATTCCTTGTCTGGATATTAAAGACGGAAGAACAGTTAAAGGAGTGAATTTTATCAATCTGATAGATGCAGGTGATCCCGTAGAGCTCGCTAAAATCTACGTAGACCAAGGAGCTGATGAGCTTGTTTTCCTGGATATTACGGCAACAATTGAGAACAGGAAAGCGCTTGCCGGACTGGTTGAGAGGATTGCTTGTGAAATAAATATACCTTTTACCGTTGGCGGTGGAATTGATACGGTTAAAGATGTCTCGGTTCTTATTAATGCCGGAGCAGATAAAATTACTGTAAATTCCTCGGCTGTAAGGCGACCCGAATTGATTTCTGATATCGCAGCTCAGTTTGGGAGTCAGTGCGTAGTGGTAGCAATTGACACAAAATTTCTGAATAATGAATGGATGGTTGTGGTAGACGGAGGCCGGACAAAAACTGAGTTGAAAACATTAAACTGGGCTTCAGGAGTCGAAGAACTTGGGGCTGGTGAAATCATGCTAACTTCAATGAATAATGATGGGACAAAGTCAGGTTTTTCACTCGATATCACCAGCCAGGTGAGCAGCAGGGTAAATATACCTGTTATTGCATCGGGAGGAGCCGGATCAATGGAACACTTCCGTGATGTATTTTTTAACACGGAATGCAGTGCTGCTCTTGCTGCCAGTATATTTCATTTCGGTGAGATAGATATCAGAGAATTAAAGAGTTATCTTAGACATGAAGGCATTGCAATCAGATAAGAATATATTATTTCTCAGTGTAACTCATTATTTTTTGCCCCCTATTAGGGGTTTTAGAAAAAATCCTTTTAAACCACAAAGAGCACGAAGACCACCTACGCTACCAACTTCGCTAAAGCTTCGTTGGTCAAAGAAAGCT
>DCFT01000057.1:0-9037 GCA_002319885.1 Bacteroidales bacterium UBA1797 | reverse complement strand
TCGTTGGTCAAAGAAAGCTTCGGTGATTGAAAAAGACTCAAAGCTCACAAAGTTAAAAACAATATATCTCAGTCCTTTGTGAACTTAGTGTAAACCCTTTGAGACCTTTGAGCCTGCCTGCCGGTAGGCAGGGTTAATGGATTTAAAATTTTTAGACAGCCCCTAAAACGGATAGAAACAGAATACACAATTATTATATTTTACATTATGAATATTGATTTTAGCAAAGGAAACGGACTGGTGCCGGTTGTGATCCAGGATAATAATACTTTACAGGTATTAATGGTGGGATACATGAATGAAGAAGCTTTCAAAAAGACCCTTAATGAAAAGAAAGTAACATTTTTCAGCAGGAGTAAGAACCGGCTCTGGACAAAAGGAGAAACCTCCGGCAATTTCCTGTATGTGGAAGAAATTTCAGCCGATTGTGATAGTGATTCAATCCTGATAATGGTCAGCCCGGCAGGACCGACTTGCCATACCGGCAGTACTTCCTGTTTTGGTTCTGAGACCGCAAAAGGATTTGTATACAAATTGGAACATATTATAAGCCAACGCATTAAAGACAATACTGAAGAATCATATACTAACAGGCTTTATAATAAAGGAATAAATAAAATTGCTCAAAAAGTTGGAGAAGAAGCTGTTGAACTTATTATTGAAGCAAAGGATGAAAATATTGAGCTTTTTAAAAATGAAGCAGCTGATCTTATCTATCATTTACTCATTTTATTAAAAGCAAAGGGTGTTAACCTGCAGGATATTGAAGATGTATTGCAGAAGAGACATAAAAAGTGAAGATTTTTAACCACAAAGAGCGCAAAGAATTCTAAAAGCACACAAAGTTAAAATAATGCATCTCTGTCCTTTGTGACCTTTGCGCAATCCTTTGTGACCTTTGTGTTTAATGGATTTCAACTTTTTAGACAACCACGTTTTGATCAACAAACTGATATTTTTAAACCTTTCATGTACTTTTTATAATTTATTAATTGTTTTTTTAAAAAATCTATTACTTTTGTAAACCAAATACGCGATCAAATGAATATTGTATACAAATATTTTATCTCCTTTAATTACTTCTATTTTTATTTTAAAAACAGATAAGGGGATTTTTGTATACAGATAATTTAATTATATGAAAGCAAGGGTCCCTCGGAGGGGCCCTTACTTTTTTAATACTTATCTGAAGATGAAGATAGCAGTACAGGGAGAGACCGGATGCTTTCATGAAGTTGCCGCAAGACAATACTTCAATTACGATGAAATTGAAATAATACCTTGCTCAACATTCGACCTCGAGCTTAACATAGTTAAAGCAGGCGAAGCTGACTTCGCAGTAATGGCAATTGAGAATGCAAGGTCGGGAAGCATTCTCTATAATTATACCCTTATCAGGGAATCGGGCATGAAGATCCTCGGTGAACATAATCTTCGCATAAAACAAAATCTTATGGCTCTGCCAGATCAGAATATGACCGATATACTGGAGATAAGGTCGCATCCTATTGCAATCGCACAGTGTATGACTTTCCTCAATCAGTTTCCATGGATGACTCTTATTGAGAGCGATGATACGGCAGGAAGTGCAAAACAAATAAGTGAAACAAAGGCAAAAGGGGTTGCAGCAATTGCATCATCACATGCAGCAGAAATATATGGTCTCGAAATTCTTGCACACGGTATTGAAACTTATAAACAGAACTATACACGTTTTCTTGTGATAGGTAATGAGGAGAAGGGTAACACAAGGGGTAATAAAGTGTCAATCTGTTTCTCTACAGGCCATAAACCAGGTTCACTTGCAAAGGTTCTGGTTAAGCTTGCAGAACTCGAAATCAACCTTTCAAAGATACAATCTGTTCCACGACTGAATGGAGAATGGGAATATATGTTCTATATTGATCTGGAATTGAATAAAAATACAAAATCCGACATAATTAAACGGGTTCTGGATAGATATACCAGTAACCTTGAAATACTTGGTGTATATTTTAAAGGAGATATGCTTTATGATAGTTAAACCGGCTGATCGCACAGGAAATGTGCAGGAATATTATTTCTCTCAGAAACTTGCCCAGATTGACAGGATGCGGGGAGAGGGTTATGATGTGATAAATCTCGGAATCGGTAGTCCCGACCAACCCCCATCGGAAAATACTGTTTCGGCACTGATTGCAGAAGCTAAGAAACCCGATTCTCATGGCTACCAGAGTTATAATGGAATATTTGCGCTCAGGAAAGCCTTTTCAGAGTGGTATTCTAAATATTTTCAGGTTATCCTGAATCCTGAAACTGAGATTCTTCTCTTAATGGGAAGCAAGGAGGGGATAATGCATATAAGCATGGCTTTTGTGAACCCGGGTGATGAAGTACTGGTCCCTGATCCGGGGTACCCTACCTATTCCTCAGTAACTAACCTTGTCGGTGGCATTGTCAGGAAATATGACCTTTCTGAAAAAAATGGCTGGATGCCGGATCTGGAATCCCTTGAACACAGCGACCTGAGCAAAGTTAAATTAATGTGGGTCAATTATCCACATATGCCAACCGGAGTTAATGGTTCCATGGAACTATTCGGTAAACTGGTTGCCTTTTCACAGAAATACAGGATACTGCTCTGCAATGACAATCCCTACAGTTTCATATTAAACAAGGATTATAAAAGCTTACTATCCGTTCATGGTGCAAAAGAAACTGTCCTTGAACTTAATTCTTTAAGCAAATCTCATAATATGGCTGGATGGAGAGTAGGGATGCTTGCAGGGCATAGCGATTATATCAAAACCGTGCTTAAGGTAAAAAGCAACATGGATTCCGGAATGTTTCGCGCAATGCAGATGGCTGCCGTTGAGGCACTTAATAATCCCGAATCGTGGTACGATACGGTCAATAAGGTATATATAAAACGCAGGAAAATTGTTGAAGAAATAATGAATCTTCTTAACTGCACTTATGATAAATCACAGGTAGGATTATTTGTATGGGGACGTATTTCTGAAAATATTACTGACTGCGAGACATATATTGAGGATCTGCTTATGAATGCTCATGTCTTCATCACACCTGGATTCATTTTTGGGAAGAATGGAGAACGTTATATCCGTATATCGCTTTGTGCTACTGAAGAAAAGCTGTATGAAGCTAAAAACAGAATCATAAAATTCATTTCAAAATAGTATAATATTTAAAAAACTTAATATACAATAAACTAAAATGACAGTTGCAGTAATTGGAATAGGACTGATAGGCGGATCGCTAATGGTAGATTTGCGAAAGCGGGGTTTTGCAGACAAAATAATTGGTGTTGACACAAATATGCACCATCAGAATATATCACTTCTTTGTGGCCTTGTTGATGAAAATGACACTCTTGAAAATGCAATTGAAAAAAGCGATTTAATAGTTCTTTCGACTCCCGTTAATACAAATTGTTCGATGTTACCGGGTATTCTCGACAAAATTAAAGGAACTTCAAAGGTCGTCACTGATATGGGCTCGACAAAAGCAAGCATCGCCAGAATATCAATACATCATCCTGGACGGGGCAGGTATGTTGCAGTGCATCCAATGGCAGGAACTGAGTATTCAGGTCCACTGGCCGCCATAGGGAAACTTTTTGATTATAAAACTGCCATTATATGTGATAAAGAGCTAAGCGACCCTGATGCTCTTACCACGGTTGAAAAAATGCTGGACTTGCTAAATATGCACAAAGTATATATGAATTCCGAGGAACACGATATTCATGTTGCGTATATATCTCATATTTCTCATATTACTTCCTTTTCGCTTGCCTTAAGCGTACTTGCCAAAGAACAGGAAGAACAAAACATACTGACTCTGGCCGGTGGTGGTTTTGAAAGTACTGTCCGTCTGGCTAAAAGTAACGGGGAGACATGGGCTCCGATTTTCATAGAAAATTCACAATATATTATTGAGGTGATGGATACCTATATTGAGAAAATGAACTCCTTCAGAAAAATGATATCAGAAAAAGATCTTGAGGGCTTGAAAGGACTTATGGAAGAGGCAAATAAAATAAGAAAAATTTTGAACTAGTATTATGCTTTTTAAACGACCCTCTGAGGAACAAAAATATAGAAATTAACACATCCTACAATGGAAATAAAACTTAAGAACATCCTGATCCAGGACTGGGCAGGTCATAAAGGAAGGCCTTTTCTTATCTCCGGTCCGTGCAGTGCTGAGACAGAGGAGCAAGTCATGCAGACTGCCACACAACTAGCTAATATTAAAGAGGTTAGTGTTTTCAGAGCTGGTATCTGGAAACCCAGAACGCGTCCTAATTCATTTGAAGGTGTTGGAATTGAAGGATTAAAATGGTTAAGAAGAGTCAAGCAGGAGACAGGTCTGCTGGTCGGAACTGAAGTGGCAAATGAAAAACATGTCTATGAAGCTCTGAAATATGGCATTGATATGTTGTGGATAGGTGCCAGAACTTCTGTTAATCCCTTTACAGTTCAGGAGATTTCCGATGCACTCAGCGGAGTTGATGTTATGGTCCTGGTCAAAAATCCTATCAATCCCGATCTTGAGCTTTGGATAGGTGCTATTGAACGTATTGCCAGAGCGGGTATTACCAGGATAGGAGCCATACACAGGGGATTTTCATCATACGAAAAGACATTATACCGGAATCAGCCCAACTGGCAGTTACCAATTGAACTTCGCCGAAGGATCCCCGATCTGCCAATAATCTGCGATCCGAGTCATATTGGTGGAGCAAGACGATTTCTTCATGAGATTTCCCAGAAAGCAATGGATCTCAATTTCGACGGATTAATGCTCGAATCTCATATTGACCCTGCAAAGGCTTTAAGTGATGCGGCCCAACAACTCACTCCAAATGATCTGAAAGAACTGTTAAGCAGGTTAATCCTTCGTAATCCGAGTACTTCTGATCCCAGACTACTTGATGTCCTGGGGGAATTAAGACAGCAAATCGACGTTTATGATGATCATCTGCTGGATCTGATGGAACAAAGAATGAAAGTGGCAGAAACTATCGGCCGTTATAAAAAGGAAAATAATATTACTATCTTGCAAACAACCCGCTGGGATGAAATTATTAATAAAGTAATTGCCAAAGGAATTGCTAAAGGTCTTAGCCCTGAACTGATTGATACTATTTTCAAAGCTATCCACCAGGAGTCTATCAATCATCAGATGAAGGTTATGAATAACGGGGTAAAAAATAAGGCTGACGAAAATTTATAATTAAAATGAACTTATGGAAAGACATATAGAACCGTCCGCAATTAAAGGTAATATTAAAGCTCCGGCTTCAAAAAGTATGACACAACGGGCAATTGCTGCAGCATTACTGGCTGACGGTGAAAGTTTAATCCATAACCCTTCATATTGCGATGATTCGTTGGCAGCAATGAGTATTGCCGTCGGTCTTGGCGCCAGAGTTGAACCCCAGGTTGATCAATTGAAGATAACAGGTTCTGCTACTTTGAAAGAATCAAAACTCAATTGCGGTGAATCGGGTCTTGCAATTCGTATGTTCGCCCCTATAGCGGCTTTATATTCTGCAGAAATCATAATGGTTGGTGCAAATTCGCTTAAAAAAAGGCCATTGTTCATGATTGAAGAAGCTTTGAATCAACTTGGGGTAAAATGCACAAGCACTGGCGGATTTCTACCTATAACTATTCAGGGACCAATAGTCGGTGGAAATTGTGTGATTGATGGATCGATAAGCAGCCAGCTGTTGACAGGACTATTAATGGCTTTGCCTCTGGCATCAAAAAACTCTGAAATAAGTGTTAAGAACCTGAAGAGCAAACCGTATATCGATATGACTATACAGGTTCTCAAATCATTTGGGATCAGGGTCGATAACAAAGGTTATTCTTTATTTACAATTCCCGGAAATCAAAAATATGTACCCCATAGTTATACAGTAGAAGCCGACTGGAGCGGAGGAGCATTTTTGCTTGTAGCTGGCGCAATCAACGGCCAGTTATGTGTAAAAGGCCTTAGGACAGACAGTATGCAAAGTGATATGAGGATTTTAAAAGCGTTGGAAGACGCAGGCGCGGATATTGCTATTGGTGAAGATCAGATTGAGATTTCAAAATCAGAACTAAAAGCATTTGAGTTTGATGCCTCCGAGTCACCCGATCTATTCCCCCCTCTTGTTGCACTCGCCTCCTATTGCAAAGGGACATCGGCAATAAAAGGTGTGTCAAGGTTAATATTTAAGGAGAGCGACCGGGCCAAAACCCTTAAGGAAGAATTTAACAAGATGGGCGTGAAGATTGAGATTAAGGATGATGTAATGTTTGTAACAGGAAGCCAGCCACATGGTGCCAGGGTTGAATCACATGACGACCATCGTATCGCAATGGCTCTTGCGGTCGCTTCACTTGGAGCATCAGGAAAAGTTTCATTAAGAGACTCACAATGTGTTGCAAAATCATATCCATGTTTTTTTGAAGACCTCAGGTCTCTGGGTGTTTCAGTTCATGAATGATACATTGTATGACTTATTTCTGCTTTTTTGATTATTTTTTTGGATAATTCAAAGAAAAATTAAAAATAAATTGAATTTTTATTGATATTTTAATTTTTTGTTTATTTTTGTCAACATGAAAATACAGGGGTTATATGTTTGGTCGTGGCACAGCTCAATTAATTCAGCTGTGAAACAAGCCATTATATAACGCTTAAGATATATATTTATAGAGGCACACTGTTCACAGTGTGCCTTTTTTATTTATTAACCATTAATCAATTATAGAATGAAAAAGAATGTCAAAATTTTATTAAACGAAGATGAGATGCCCAGGCAATGGTATAATATAATGGCAGACATGCCTAATAAACCAATGCCGCCACTTGATCCACGAACAATGAAACCAATTGGACCTGAGAGCCTGGCCCCGGTTTTCCCAATGGAACTTATTAAACAGGAGGTATCAAGCGAGAGGTATATTGATATCCCTGATGAGGTGCTTGACCTCTATATGACTTATCGGCCTTCTCCCATTTTAAGGGCTTATAGTCTTGAAAAAGCACTGGGTACAAAAAGTAAAATCTACTACAAGTACGAAGGTGGAAATTATTCAGGTTCACATAAAGCCAACACTGCAATAGCACAGGCGTATTATAACAAAATGGAAGGAATAAAAAGGATAACCACAGAGACAGGAGCCGGACAGTGGGGAAGCGCAATGGCTTTTGCCTGTCATCACTTTGGTCTTGAACTTCTTGTCTTCATGGTGAAGGTAAGTTATGACCATAAACCGGGCCGAAAACTCTTAATGAATACCTATAATGCCAAGGTAGTGGCTTCCCCAAGCACTATGACCGTAGCCGGAAGAAAAGTCCTTGAAATGTACCCCGACTCCCCGGGAAGTCTGGGTATTGCAATCTCGGAAGCCATGGAAATAGCTGTACAGGATCCTTATACCAAATATGCACTTGGAAGTGTCCTTAATCATGTTATTCTTCATCAGACAATTATTGGACAGGAAGCACTCCTTCAGATGGAAAAAGCAGGCGATTATCCCGATGTTGTAGTTGGCTGTTTCGGCGGAGGTTCAAATTTCTCAGGTATTGCATTCCCCTTTCTGCGAGAAAAGTTGATTAATAAAAAGAATATCAGACTCCTTACGGTTGAACCTGCCTCCTGCCCTAAGCTCACAAAAGGAAAATTTATGTATGACTTCGGAGATTCTGCAGGGATGACACCTCTCCTTCCTATGTACACACTTGGCCATAATTTCATACCCGAAAAAATACATGCAGGTGGATTAAGGTACCATGGTGCAGGAGTTCTTGTAAGTCAGCTTCTCAAAGACGGATTCATTGAAGCAAAGGCGAAGATGCAGAGGGAATGTTTTGAAGCCGGCGTTCAGTTTGCACGAACAGAAGGTATACTTCCCGCTCCGGAATCAACATATGCTATTGCCGGTGCCCTGGATGAAGCAAGAAGGGCCGATCTTGAAGGAGTCTCGAAGACTATACTTTTTAACCTTAGCGGTCATGGTCATTTCGACCTTTCTGCTTATGAGAAATATTTTGAGAACAATCTTCCCGACCATGAACTGACCACCGCGGAGGTTGAAGATGCAATATCCAAAATTAATATAACAGTGTGAAAGGTTGATTCTGTGAAACTCTGTGAATTCTCTGTGAATTCTCTGTGAAACTCTGTGAAACTCTGTGAATTCTCTGTGTAACTCTGTGTAAGTTCTTAATAACTAATTACACAGCCAGACACAGAGAAATCACTGAGGGTCACAGAGATAAAATAATTAAAAATCAGAATAAGAAGTCGGATGAAGCAGATATGGATTGGCTTTAGAGACCGTATTTTTATACTCTTCCATTCCTGAAAGCTTTTTCCATTCGTCAGTTTTACCAAATGCACTCCAATGATCATCATGTGATTTCATATCTGAGAAAGTAGTCAGATACATGAGATTGGGTTGATGGCTCCCTATAAGTACTTCAGCAAAGAAAACAGGATTGAAGCCGAGTTTCTTAAATAATGCTATCTCCCCGCCAAGGTTGAACATTTCAATCTTCTTTATTGCTTTGGCTTCAGTAGCGCTCTCGTAACTTCTTAATTCATAGATTCTTTCTGAACGGGGAGTTGCAAATTCTGGTGCAACAAACTGAGGCATGTTTATAAAAGCCTTCAGAAATATACTTTCATATCTTTTATACGGAGGATCGTTAAATGGGGCATCAATAAAAGATTTTCCCTCATCTGCCAGAACCTTGTCCTTCTGAAGCTGTACAGGTAACTGCACAAACTGATCTACAGATCTGAAAGGTATAAATACATATATTAATTTCCCGAAAGCTGTATCGGCTTCAACAGGTTTAAAAACTCCGACAATCGGAATGCCGGCACGATGCAGTGCGGGAAGATATTCGTTTTTAAGATAGGCATCGACCCTGCTTTCCTGTGTCTTATCAGCAATATGATAAATCTTTATCTCATAATACTGCTGCTTTACAGGAGTTGCACCTATTCCATTGAATGCTACAGAAA
>DCFT01000098.1 GCA_002319885.1 Bacteroidales bacterium UBA1797 | reverse complement strand
AAATTATTCATGATGCTGCAAAACGCGGTGATTATATAGCCAAAAGAGCTTTCACACATACCGGAAGGATGCTTGGCTTCAAACTTGCCGATGTTGTTGCTCATACCAATCCGGAAGCAATTTTCCTTTTTGGAGGTCTCGCCCTTGCCAAAGATCTGATTTTTGAACCTGCAAAGGAATATATGGAAGAAAACCTTCTCAGTATTTATAAAGGAAAGGTAAAACTTCTGCCATCTCAGTTAAGTACTCATAATGCAGCTGTGTTGGGAGCGAGTTCACTTGTATGGTCAAATAATGAATCTTGATTATTAAATTAAAACCACTGGATATGGCCAATTTCCCTTCGGTACTCAATCATATTCTTGGGGTCGTTTTTATCATTTTAGTCTTTGCATTGGCCTATGCTTATCTTAAACCGCATGAGCTTCACAAGCGTAGACTTGTCTCTACCCTTCTTCTTAAAATAAGCTATCTGGTCTATTTGCTTGTCCTCCTGATTGTTATTTATATGTCAGCCCTCGTAAAAGGAGGACTGGAAACAGTTTTCTTCGGCATTGAATTTTTCGCCTTCCTCGTGGTTCTTTTTGTTCCGACTATTGGTATTTTTGCCAGGAAACTGGGTCAGTTTAGTAAGAAAAGAGAAGGCTATAATTACTTCTTTACAGTTGTAAATGTCCTCTCGATTGTGGCTATTCTTATAATGTATTTTATTTAATGATAATTATCACCCGGGTTTTAGTGATAAGTCCTTTGTTAGACTTAGTGTTTACCTTTGCAAAGTATGACACAGAGGACCAGGGGAAAACCTGCCCGACACTTTGTTTTTAGTATCAAATGATTTTTTTATATTTTAATTTGAAATCAAATTATAACTTATCTGAAATATTAAAAACCCAAATCTATGATACAGGAACGATTAATAGGGTATATTGAACAGAGTATCAAACAAAACTGGGAAATTGAGGCTCTGTCAAATTATAAGGAAAAAGGATATTCCTATAAGGGGATAGCTGAAAAAATTCTTAAACTGCATATATTATTTAAGGGTACTGGTATAAAAGAGGGTGACAAAATTGCTCTGGTGGGGCGTAATTCTGCAAACTGGTGCGTTACATACCTGGCAGCTGTAACATATGGCGCTGTAATCGTGCCCATTCTTCCCGATTTCAAACCCAATGATCTTACCAATATAATTAATCACTCTGATTCAGTACTTCTCCTGGTCGATGATAAAATCTTCGATCTGTTTGATATGACCAGAATGCCGGCAATAATAGGAGTTCTTTCTCTTGATGACTTCAGAATGATAGTTTCAGATAATAAGGACTTTAATGAGACTTTCGCTTCTCTTAATGAGAAATATTCAAATACATTTCCTGAGCTTTCCAAAGAAGATATTAAGTTCTCAGAGATATCAAATGATGGTCTTGCTGTGATAAGCTATACTTCCGGTACGACCGGCTTTTCCAAAGGGGTTATGATTACACATAACAGTCTTGCGGCCAATGTCAGATATGCACAGAATAACATGCCTTTAAAACCCGGTGATCCATTGGTTTCATTCCTTCCTCTGGCCCACACATATGGGTGTGCATTTGAATTTCTTTTCCCGTTTACAATAGGTTGTCATATAACTATCCTGTCGAAGACACCTTCACCACAAATAATAATTCAGGCCTTTAAAGAGATAAAACCGCGATTGATTCTTTCAGTTCCTCTCGTTATTGAGAAAATATTCAAAAAGCAGTTGTTGCCGGTCATAAATAAGCCACACATGAAGATCTTATTGGCTATTCCACTGTTGAACAAGCTGTTGTATAAAAAGATAAATCAGAAACTGGTTGAAACCTTCGGAGGAGAATTTAAAGAGATTGTAATAGGTGGAGCTGCCTTTAATGCGGATGCTGAAAAATTCTTTAAGAAAATAAAATTTAAGTTTTCTGTTGGTTACGGGATGACGGAATGCGGGCCGCTTATCAGCTATGCTTCATGGGATACAACAAAACTGGGTGCATCGGGAAGACCTGTTGATACATTAGAGGTTACAATAGATTCTCCTGATCCTGAAAGAATTGTCGGAGAAATTATCCTGCGCGGCGAAAATGTGATGACCGGTTATTATAAGAATGAAAAAGCTACCAGTGAGATGATCGATGATAAAGGCTGGATGCATACCGGCGATCTTGGTATAATCGACAGGGAAGGTAATATTTTCATTAAAGGAAGAAGCAAAAGCATGATACTGGGCCCTTCAGGTAAAAATATTTATCCCGAAGAAATAGAAGCTGTAATAAATAATAAAGACTATATAGTAGAATCGGTAGTAATTTCAGTGGACAATAAATTGATAGCCCTGGTATATCCTGATTATGAGATGTTAAAGAGGGATAATATTTCAGATGAACAACTGAATTTATTCCTCGATAAAACCAGGAAGGAGATCAATGAGAGATTACCTGAGTTTATGGCTGTCAGTAAATTCAAGATTCATCCTGAAGAATTTGCTAAAACGCCAAAAAGAAGTATTAAGAGGTTTCTGTATACGAAGGAATAGCCCCCCTGCCCCCCTAAAGGGGGGTTAATCCGCGTTTTTACGATCGTCTTCTGCATATCATGGAATTTGCCCCCTTTAGGGGGGGTGGGGGGCAAAGAACAGAGAATAATGAGGATTAAAATTAGTTTTTATGGATCTATACGTTGTAATAGTAGCTGGCGGAAGTGGTAAACGGATGGGAGCTGAGATTCCGAAACAGTTTCTGGAACTGGCCGGAAGACCTGTTCTTATGCACACCATTGAAAGGTTCAAATCATTTAATGATGCAATAGAGATAATTACGGTATTGCCTGAGAACCAGCTTCGTTTCTGGATTGATCTGCAGAAAAAACATTCCTTTTCCATTCTGCATACACTGGTAAAAGGCGGAACAAACCGGTTCTTTTCCGTAAGGAACGGCCTTAAGTTTGTCAACAGCCCGGGTCTGGTAGCTATTCACGACGGAGTCAGACCGTTTATCAGTATCGATACCATTAAAAGGTGTTTCGATACCGCTGAAAAACTTGGCAATGCAATTCCGGCGATTTCACCTACCGAATCTCTCAGATTATTGACAGATCAGGGAAGCCTGCCTCTTAACAGGTTCAGTGTAAAACAGATACAGACACCCCAGGTATTCAGTACCGGGTTAATAAAGAATGCATACAAGCAGGATTATAGTCAGGATTTTACCGATGATGCAACAGTTCTGGAAAAGACAGGAGAGAAGATCAACCTGATTGAAGGTAATCGCGAAAACATAAAGATCACTAATCCCGAAGATCTTCTCATATCCGCTGCCCTTCTCGCTACATTCTCCTGATGGTTTGATGCACATTTCCCCTTGAACGGTTGTACCCTTGTGCCGTTGCACCTTATTTTATATCTTGCGGCTAAATTGAAGAATCGTGTATGTTTGAAAAAAAAGTATTCGATTACAAAGGACTCG
This sequence comes from Bacteroidales bacterium UBA1797, assembly GCA_002319885.1. Lineage (GTDB taxonomy): Bacteria > Bacteroidota > Bacteroidia > Bacteroidales > VadinHA17 > LD21. The sequence continues at coordinate 2,116 of DCFT01000098.1, read as the reverse complement.
AAGTCAGGGTATCAGATTACGCCAATGAAGGGATTTTAGACATCCTTGATCATGCAATTCAGGGCTCTGAGGGAGGTTTAAGGTTTTCATTGAAGAATATTGCTCCCAGGATCGCCGCATATAAAGATCAGATAAGATTTGTTTCTCTGTATAAGAAAAATAATATTACCGGAACAGTAGGATCATGTTTCCGCGTATCGGGACAGGGTGATCTGTGTTATCCGACTTCATATCTCAGGTATCTTGCCTTTCAGTCAACATATCAATCTGATTCGGGGTGGAGAAAACGCAAAAGAGCCCACATAAAACCGGAGACTGATGATAGTTTCAAGCAGAAAACCCTCGAAATTTTCAGTAAGCCGTATCTCCTTGATCTTAATAATGTATTTCAGGGAGACAAGCATATTATGTATGCCTTTCTGGAAAGCATGAATGAAAGATCTAAAAATCTGGTTAATCAGGCGGGATATGAATATATACGATCTTTCCTTACAGTGGCATTCAGCAGGTTTTCTCCGAAGAGTGACAAAAGGGTTGTTAAGTTAAAGAATGAAGAAAAGCCTCAAATGGAATCAATTCTCAGGGAATATTATCTTGATTATTCTTTCTTCAGCACCGATTATTCCTTTTTCGGCAATAAATACTACGTTCTGAAGGAGGGAGATGAGATAATTGCAGGAGTAAGCGCTATCCCTTCTGTTTATAAGGTTTATGATGTCCCGGGAATCTGGGGATGGGTAATGATGAAAGTACTTCCTAAAACCCCTTATTTCAGGAGATTATTCCGCCCTGGAGAATTCAGATATCTCGTTTTTGATGCTATTTACTGCAGGAAAGGACGCGAACCGTTGCTCGGAAATCTTTTTGAATCAGCCTGTGCTGCTGAAGGATTTCATACAGGCCTGACCTGGCTCGACGACCATAGTCAGCTTTACGATAAACTGAGGACCATAGTAAAGATGGGAGCACTGAACAGGATGTTGAATGCAAAACCAGGGCTGGTATACGCAAGGTTCTTAAATATCCCGGAAAACGAGAAAGAAAGATTTTATAACGCTCCGGCATATATTTCGGGTTTTGACTTTTCGTAATCATAACAGGAATCTCTGTGGTCCTCTGTGAAGTCCTCTCTGGCTCTCTGTGTAACTAAAAATTAAGAACTTACACAAAGTCACGTATAGAAGCACAGAGATCACAGAAAAAATCCAGTTGATGATAACGTTTCATTTAATGGATTTCAACTTTATAATTATTATTGTACATAAGTATGAAAAAATTAAGAATACATTATTTTCAGCATGTTGCTTTTGAAGGATTGGGCAGTATAGAAGAATGGGTGCACTTATATGGTCATTCACTCACATCAACAAGGTTTTTTGAAGAAACTTCATTGCCTGAAATCTCTGATATAGACTGGCTTATTGTCATGGGCGGCCCGATGAGCGTAAATGATGAAGAACAATTTCCCTGGTTGGCGGATGAAAAGAGATTTATACGTAAAGCTATTGATGAAGGGAAGACCGTTCTGGGTATCTGCCTTGGATCGCAGTTAGTCTCGGCTGCACTGGGAGCCGGAGTTTATAAGAACGCTGAGAAGGAAATTGGCTGGTTTGATATTGAATTAACCTGTTTTGCGAAATCTGATAAATTGTTTTTTGATATTGGAAGCACAATAAAAGTTTTTCACTGGCACGGAGATACCTTTGACATACCGGAAAAAGCTGTTCATTTAGCTTATTCCAAAGGATGTAAGAATCAGGCTTATATTTATAATAACAAAGTGCTGGCTCTGCAATTTCACCTTGAGCCCACTAAGAGCTCTTTAAAGCAGATGATTGATTTTGGAAGAGCGGAGTTGAAATCTGCCAGGTATGTACAAACTGAACAGGAAATACTTGATAATGAACAATTAATCGAATCGGGCAGGAAAGTTTTATTTTCAATCCTTGACAGACTGGCAAAGCAGGGATAACATGAAGGGAAGTTCCTGAAAATCTTATTGGTCAAAAAGATGTATGAGTAAACAAACTTCATTTTATTCTGCAGAACTTTAATATAATCGGAAAATTGTTATTTTTGCGCTGACTTTGTGTTGTTAGCTCATCCCGATAGTTAT
>DCFT01000076.1 GCA_002319885.1 Bacteroidales bacterium UBA1797 | reverse complement strand
GGTTCAGCAGTAATAGCACCTGCAGGAGGAACAGCTCCCTACACTATCGCTCCGGCTCAGACTGGATTGACGGCAGGTCTCCATACCTTTACAATCACTGATGCCAATGGCTGCACAACAACAGTTGATGTAACCATTTTACAGCCTGCAACTGCCCTGACTGTTACAACATCACAGGTTAATGAAACATGTTTCGGAGGGGCTGTTGGATCAGCAACGGCAGTACCTGCCGGAGGAGTTGGGCCTTATACTTACTCATGGAATACATCTCCACTGCAGACAGGTATTACGGCTACAGGACTAATTGCTGGATTATATACTGTGACAGTCACAGATGCCAATCTTTGTACTGCTATGGCTGATGTCACAATAACAGAACCAGTATTGCTTACAGGGTCTGCATTAGTTACGGCAGGCATCATATGTAATGGAGGTACTGCAACGGTCACTCTTTCAGGAAATGGAGGTACTGCGCCATTATCATATACTTTTAATGGAGTGACAAACGGGACAGGGATTTTTACAGATATTCCGGCCGGGTTGGCTTATCCATGGAGTATAACAGATGCTGCTGGTTGCGGACCAGTAACTGGTACAACTGATGTTACAGAACCTGATTTATTAACTGGATCAGCGTCGGTAACAACCCCGATTTCATGCAATGGTGGAGCTGCAACAGTAACTCTTACAGGGAGTGGAGGTACAGCACCACTATCTTACACTTTTAATGGAGTTACAAATGGTACCGGAATATTTACAGCTATTCCTGCCGGTTTGGGTTATGCTTGGAGTGTAACAGATGCAGGTAGTTGCGGACCAGTTACCGGGACAATTGATGTTGTTGAACCGGATGTACTTACCGGATCGGCAATTGTAACAGCAGCAATTACATGCAATGGTGGAGCTGCAACAGTAACTCTTACCGGGAGTGGAGGTACAGCACCATTATCTTATACTTTTAATGGAGTTACAAACGGTACCGGTGTCTTTGCTGGTGTTTCTGCAGGACTAGCCTATCCGTGGAGTGTAACAGATGTTGCCGGTTGTGGACCGGTAACTGGTACAATTGATGTTACTGAACCAGACATAATTACCGGATCAGCATTAGTAACTACAGCTATTCCATGTAATAGTGGTACAGCTACCGTAACCCTTACTGGAAATGGCGGTACACCTCCATACTCATATACATTTAATGGAATGACAAATGGTACAGGAGTATTTACAGATATTCCGGCTGCACCTGGTTATGCCTGGAGCATAACAGATGCCAATAATTGTGACCCGATAACCGGTACACTTGATGTTCCTGAGCCAGATATTATAACCGCATCAGCTGATGTTACAACAGCTATTTCATGTAGTGTCAGTACAGCAACGGTAACTATTACTGGAACAGGAGGTACGGCTCCATTATCATATACTTTTAATGGTGTAACTAACGGTTCCGGTATTTTTGCAGGAATCCCGGCAGGTTTGGCATATTCATGGAGTGTAACAGATATTAATAATTGCAATCCTGTTTCCGGTACTCTGGATATTGCAGCAGCTACGCTATTAACCGGTGACGCATCGGTTACAACACCTATTACATGTAACGGAGGAGAAGCCACGGTTACGTTGACAAGTGTTGGAGGAACTGCTCCATTATCATACACTTTTAATGGTACTACTAATGGAACCGGTATTTTTACGAATATTCCTGCAGGATTAGCCTATTCATGGAGTATAACAGATGTTGACAATTGCGGACCGGTGATAGGAACTCTTGATGTAGCAGAACCTGAAGTTATTACCGGGTCAGCATCAGTAACGACAAATATTGCTTGTAATGGAGGAACAGCTACTGTAACGCTTGAAGGTAGTGGTGGTTCAGTCCCATTGTCATACACTTTTAATGGAGTTACAAATGATACCGGGGTCTTTTCTGGTATTCCTTCGGGATTAGCCTATTCATGGAGTATCACAGACATAAATGGTTGCGGACCTGTTACAGGTACCCTTGACATTACACAACCTGCCGCTTTGACAGGCTCAATCACATCACAGACTGATGCCTCTGTATTTGGTGCTGAAGATGGAAGTGTTACAGTTGATGCTGCAGGAGGGACTGCTCCGTATCAGTATAAAATCGGATCAGGCGATTACCAGATTTCAGGCACATTCGGATCACTTGGTGCAGGATCCTATACTATAACCGTTCAGGATTTTAACCTCTGTACTGTCGATATTGCGGTGACTATTTTGCAACCGGCAGAAACTTTATCAGGAATTCTTTCTTCGAAAACTGATGTTTCCTGTTTTGGTTCCTTAACCGGAAGTCTTACAGTAACAGGTAAAGGTGGAGTGACACCTTATGAATACAGTCTTAATGGTGGCGCGTATCAGACATCAGGTACTTTCACTTCATTAGCTGCCGGAACATATACGGTAATAATCAGAGATGCTGCTCTGAATACATTTGAGGTTGACGTTACCATTAATCAACCTTCTTCTGCTCTGGTGGGAATAATTACTTCTCAAACGGATGTTCTTTGTTTTGGAAACAATACGGGAAGTGTTACTGTAGCCGGATCAGGAGGTATTGAACCATATTTATATAAGCTGGGTGCAGGATCTTACCAAGTGTCAGGAACATTTGGATCGCTTATGTCAGGACCATATACCGTAACAGTTCAGGATGCCAATCTTTGTACGTTTGATGTTATGGTAACAATAAATCAACCGTTAGAAAAACTGACAGGAAGCATTGTCACGCATTCAGATGTTACATGTTCAGGCTCAGGTAACGGATCGGTGACCATAAACGGTGGAGGCGGTATAGCTCCGTACCTTTATAGTTTAAATGGAGGTTCATATCAGGCTTCAGGTATTTTTAGTAACCTCTCTGGCGGTAATTATACTATTACCGTACAGGATGCTAATTTATGTACTGCGAATGTTGCTGCTACAATCAATGAGCCAGATATAATATCAATTGAGGCTACAACTGTTCCTTCATCATGTCCTGGCGTTCCTGATGGCTCAATTACGCTGACAATCACCGGTGGAACACAACCATTTACGGAGTTTTGGGAAGAAGGTATAACAGGAGTTCTTAGGGCAGATATTCCTGACGGCACTTACAGTGTGGCTGTTACCGACAAGAACGGATGTGCCGTTTCCAAGGATATTGTTGTTCAAAGCAATATATCTGATAAATGCCTGATAATCCCTGATATCATTACTCCGGACAATAACGGATTTAATGATACCTGGGTAATTAAAAATATTGATAGGTTCCCTGATGCTGAAGTCTTTGTATTTACAAGGTGGGGTAAACTCGTATTCCATACCAAAAACCTTGCAGCTAACCCGTGGAATGGTACATTTAAAGGCGCCCTCTTACCTACAGATTCATATCATTATGTGCTACATCTGAATGATGGATCCAAGCCGAGAACCGGTGTAATAAGTATAATCAGACAATAATTACAATACTTAGAATAATAACTATATGAGGTATTTAAGAAGCATATTGCCAGCAATAATTCTCAGCTTCATCTTTGGAGCCGCTACTGCACAGCAGGTACCTATGTACAGTCAGTATATCATGAATGGATTTCTGATAAATCCTTCATTTGCAGGTCGGGATGGCTATACTACTGTTAACCTGACCGTAAGAGAACAGTGGGTTGGAATGACCGGAGCACCAAGCACTTATGCTGCCAGCTTTCAAACGCGTATTCTTAAAAACAGTTTTATCTCTAAATCAACTGCGGTAAGGAAAAAGATCGTTAAACCGACAAGAGGAGGGAAAGTAGGTCTCGGAGGATACATCTTCAATGATAATAACGGTATTATGCATCGGACAGGACTGCAGCTTGCTTATGCTTATCATATTGCAATGGGACGAACTGAAGGAATCCCAAATGATCTCTCTTTCGGACTTGCAATGACTGCTTATCAATTTGCTGTTAACACCAACGGTTTGATTTATGATCAGGCTGACCCGTTGCTTAATTCATACGACAGATCAGTTTTTATTCCTGACTTCAACTTTGGAGCAAGCTTTACTACCTCAAGATATTATGTAGGATTTGCTATGTCTAATTTACTGAGAGGTTCAATCCTTATTGCAGATACCTCCGGTACAAAGAGAAGCGAACTTGGCAATTATTTCCTTACAGGTGGTGTTAAGCTCCCGTTGTCATCTGACTGGACTTTAGAACCATCTGCACTCCTGAAAGCATCAGATATGTTTTTTAAGTCGTTTCAAATGGATCTTACAGCCAGGATCTATTATAAGGAGGACTATTGGGCAGGAATCTCCTGGCGTACCAATGATGCCATTATAATGATGATGGGCTTAAAGTATGACAGATTCTATTTTGCTTATGCTTTTGATTTCACATTGACTGACATAAGGAGAGAAAGCTATGGAAGCCATGAACTTACAGTTGCTGTGAAATTCGGCGAGAGCGCCAGGAGATACCGCTGGTTGAATGCTTATTAATTTTTAAAAATTGATAATGAGGCTGTCACAAAGGACTTTGGCGACAGCCTCATCCTTTTTCAGGAAGTCTTATGTCAAAAAAGTTGTATTCGGACATATCAGCAACTTTCTTGCTTCTGGCATTTTTATACAAACCGGTCTGTTCACAGGTTGTAAATTCTCAGCCTGTAAGAGTTATGTTCTATAATGTAGAAAACTTTTTTGATATTTATGACGATTCGCTTACTGATGATAACAGCTTTCTTCCGAATGGCTTAATGGGATGGAATTCAGCGAGGTATAATAAGAAAATGAATTCACTTTATAAAACAATCATTGCGGCGGGTGAGTGGAATACTCCGGCAGTTATTGCTTTTTGTGAGATCGAAAAAAGGAAAGTGTTAGAAGATCTCATTTCCGGATCTTATTTATCAAAATTTAATTTTGGTATTATTCACGAGGAATCACCTGATAGAAGAGGTATAGATGTTTGTCTTATTTATCAGAAAAAGATTGCCAGGGTCCTATACTACCGCTATTGGATCCCTGAGATGATCAATAGAAAGGACTTTAATTCACGAAGTGTACTTTATGCCAAACTGCTTATAGGTTCTGATACTATTCACTTCATAATAAATCATTGGCCTTCAAAAAGGGGAGGAGTTTTAGCCGGTGAGAACTTACGGATGAGTATAGCATCTATGGTCAGAGAAAAAATTGATTCCATTTTTAAAAAAAACATTTTATCTTCTAAAATCATTGTTTTAGGAGATTTTAATTCTACCTCTGATGATCAGGTTATTCAAACACTTATTGCTCCTGGTGATTCCGGAAGATCATTAGTTAATCTGTCGGATAAGCTTGATAGAAAAGGACGCGGGACATATCGTTATATGGGAACCTGGGAAATGATTGACCTGGCTATTGTTTCTGAAAGACTATTAACATGTAGCGAAGGGCTTTATACTTCCGCTGATATGTTGAGCATTTTCCAGCCAGATTTTCTATTAAAGAAAGATCCTAAATATCCTGGATTGAGTCCATATTCAACATATCGGGGTTTCAGATACCAGGGAGGATATAGCGATCATCTACCTATACTTCTCGATCTTAAAATCAGGGTGCCTGATCAACGGGAGTAAGACCAAGCAGAACTCCTTTTTCAAGCATCAGTTTCCTGGCCGCTTCGTGTTCATTTGGAATTATCCCATCGAGGATAGCCTCTCTGATGGCATTTTTAATTATGCCTACTTCTTTACCAGGCTTAATCCCAAAAGTAAGTATGATCTCACTGCCATCAACAGGTGGCTGAAAATTCCTTACAGCATCCTTCTCTTCAATCTCTCTCAGCTTTGTTCTTACAAGTTTAAAGTTTTCAAGATGTTTGGCTTTCTTAGCCTCATTTTTCGATGTTATATCAGCTTCACACAGCATCATAAGATCATCGATATCATCGCCAGCTTCAAAAAGCAATCTTCTTATAGCTGAATCAGTTACCAGATCCTGCGAAAGTGCTATAGGCCTGAGATGCAGTTCGACTATTTTCTGAACATACTTCATCTTCTCATTCAGAGGAAGTTTGAGTTTTCTGAAGATTTCAGGTACCATCTTAGAACCAATAAATTCATGTCCATGAAATGACCATCCGGTATCGGGCTGGTATTTTTTAGTTACAGGTTTTGCTATATCGTGAAGCAATGCAGCCCATCTTAGCCATAGATTATCACTGATTTTGCTGATGTTGTCCAGAACTTTTATTGAATGATGGAAATTGTCCTTATGTGCTTTACCTTCTTTTGTTTCAACACCCTTAAGATTATCAAGCTCCGGAATGATAATTTTCAGTAAGCCTGTTTGTTCCAGAAGTATAAAACCTTTTGAAGGATGAGCGCACATTATTATTTTGTTCAGCTCTGTTATAATTCTTTCGGCAGATACAATTTTTATTCTTTCTGCATTTTTTTTAATTGAAATGAATGTTATATTCTCAATTGTGAAATTAAGCTGACAGGAAAATCTGATAGCCCTCATCATCCTCAACGGATCATCTGAAAAAGTTTTATCGGGATCCAGAGGTGTTCTGATTATTTTCTTCTTAAGGTCATCAATTCCACCAAAAGGATCCAGAAACTCTCCAAATGTCTCTTTGTTTAAACTTATTGCCAGTGTGTTTATAGTAAAATCTCTTCTTCTCTGATCATCCTCAAGAGTCCCTTCTTCAACAAAGGGTTTTCTTGAATTCCTGTCGTACGACTCTTTCCTGGCACCAACGAACTCGATCTCATAATCATTATTCCGGAACATGGCGGTTCCAAAATTTTTAAAGACACTCACTTTGATCCCAGAATGGATCGCCCTTGCTGCTTTCTTTGCAATATCAATCCCGCTTCCGATAACCACAATATCAATATCCTTATCGGGATGTTCCCTTTTAAGAAGACAGTCTCTTACCCAGCCACCTATAACATATGCCTGTACATTCTCCGATGTAACCACAGAGGAAAGTATCCCGAAAATTTTGTCATTAAGACATATATTCATATATAGATATGACAATTTGTTAATTATTCCTGACAAAGTTACAATTATTACTTAATTATAGGTTAATCTTGATAACAAGTGTTTATTGGCATAAAGGTTGTTGTAATAGAAAACAAAGAGACATTCTATATGTTAATAAATAAAAATGATATGATAGAACATCTGACAAAAGAAACATTTTTGAATAAAGTATTCAATTATGAAAAGAATAAAGAATGGAAATTTGAGGGAGAAAAGCCTTGTATAATTGATTTCTATGCTGACTGGTGTGGTCCATGCAAAATTGTGGCTCCTGTTCTCGAAGAACTTGCAAAAGATTTTGATGGTAAAATTGATGTTTTTAAAGTTGATACAGAAGCAGAACAGGAACTTGCATCAGTTTTTGGAATCAGAAGCATTCCTTCGTTTCTTTTTGTACCTTCAGGTGGACAACCACAGATGGCAATGGGTGCTTTACCAAAAGAAACATTTGTTAAAGCATTTAAAGATGTACTTGGTGTAGAAAAATAAGCCCTTCGTCAAAAACAGGGGAAAACAGGTTAAAAAAATATTAGTAAAATGAAACATTTTATGTCTCATAAACGTTTAACAATACAGAAGTTAGTTAATTAGGTTATAAAGGTTTTTTCATGGATTTAGGTTTAGGGTAGTAAAGTAGCAAATCAGGACTTCGGTCCTGATTTACTTTTATACCAGATCCTTAAATATACTATTGATCTCCTCCTCAGTTGACCTTAATTTTTTTTGACATTCTTTTATCAGCTCAGCAGCGCGTTTTACTTCTACCGATAATTTATCAATATCCAGATCACCACTTTCAATATTATGCAGAATATTTTCTATCTCAACCACTGCATTATTAAATGAAAATTCTTTTTTAGCCATATTATAAAAATTAGTTTTATTCACAAAGTTATATAAACCTTATTATCCGGCGGCGCCCTATGTTTTTCTGACAATGCATCTTTTTCACAGATAGAAAGTATTCATACAGATTTCTCAATTACATTCACTTTTGTCTTCATTCTCTGACACCTGGTTTTCCACTACCTTACTCCTGAAAGTTCCTTCATAAAGCTGTGTATCAATAATATCATCCTGTCTGATGTGCTTCGTATTTTTCAGAATTTTACCCTTTATTGATGTAATAGAGAAACCTCTTTGAAGTACTTTCTCGGGATTCAGGAGAAGTAAAGTGTTCTCCAAGCCCTTCAACATAACTTCATTTGTGACCAGACAATTGTTTGTAGACTTACCAAGTCTTTGTGCGTTACTCTTAAGCATCTGGCCCTTTCCTGTTGTCAGTGATTTTGTGGCAGAAGATAGTTTTGATTCCAGGTTTGCAGGAATCAGACCAGCTCTGATGATTAATTCTTTTCCAATATTAATTATTTCGATGATTTCTGATGAAAGTTTATCTCTTACAGTTGACAACATTATTCTTGTAAGAGGAGATAATTTGATATATGATGCCTCAATCCTGTTTTTATTCTTTTCAATAATAATAGCTGAAGTGCTAATTATGGCATTACTTATTTCAATAATATGATTTTCAGCTTCAGCTACCGAATCTATAAGAAAATCAGCTACAGCAGTAGGTGTTTTCAATGATTTGTTTGCCACCATATCAGTTACAGATATATCTTTATCATGTCCGATTCCTGTAATTACAGGTAAAGGAAACTGGGTGACGTGGTAGGCAATATTATAACTATCAAACCAGCTGAGGTCCGATTGTGAACCACCACCTCGTATAATCACAACAACATCAAATAAATGGGAATTTAATGCGATTTTATCGAGTGCTTTAATTACACCTTCCTCTGTTTCACTTCCCTGCAGGGATGATTCAATAAGTGCAGTATAAAACACATAACCAAAACTATTGCCTGTGAGGTGGTTGACAAAATCTGAATAGCCGGCTGCACTTTTTGAAGATATTACTGCAATTCTTTGAGGGATGACAGGAAATGGAAGTTCTTTGTTCATCGTGAATACTCCTTCCTCTTCAAGTCTTTTTATAACCATCTGGCGTTTCATGGCCATTTCACCAACGGTAAAAGCCGGATCAATATCTGATATTACAAGGCTCAGACCGTATATCTCGTGATATTCAACCTTTGCTTTTACAAGTATTTTAAGCCCTTCCCTCAGAATTTCGCCTGTAATGTTTTCAAAATAAGCCTTGAGAAACCTGTACCGGTTGCTCCATATTATTGCCTTAATGCGTGCCCTGACGTTTTTCTCATCCTGATGTTTTTCAATTAATTCAAGATAACAGTGTCCTGCGCTATTTTCTTTAAGCTCTGATATTTCAGCAATTACCCAGTACACATCAGGCAAAGCCATGTACAGAGAATCTCTGATGATCAGCTGTAATTCAGTTAATGAAACTTTTTCAGTCACAACCTGGTTTTTATTTCAGAACTGCTTTTAATCCTTAAAATATATAGTCTGTGCTCTGTTCTGCAAATCTGTAATTATCAGGGTACAGCTCGGTTATCTGTGCTTATTCATTTAAAGGCTCCCGTTTTTTCAGGATCAGCAATTTTCCCCTTATTCATCTCGAGGGAGTCTATCAAAGCAGATTCATCATTATCCATCTGACGGTCTTTAGTTATGCCGTCCAGATATTCTACTTTATATTTAATGGTCCCGTCATTTTTATAAATTATCCATTGTCCTTCCCTTGAATCATTTTTGTACTGACCTGAGAATTCAATGTTGCCATTTTCAAACCAAATTTCAAATTTGCCATTTATTTTACCATTGTTATAGTTCGATTTCAGCCACATTGTTCCGGAGGGGTAATATTTTATCCATTCTCCTTCTTTTACATCGTTTTTATATGAGAGCTTTTCAGCAATTGTACTATCGGGATAGAATTTAAGAGATAATCCGTTTCTGAGATTCTTTGAGTATGATTCTTCGGCGATTCTGTAACCATCTATATATGATGAGAAGAATTGCCATTTGCCTTCTTTCATCTGGTCAATATAGAGGCCTTTTGAGGATATAAATCCATTTGGATGATAGATAGTTGCATCTGCCTTTCTCCCGTCATCGCTGAAAATAAGGACCGATTTTAATGTTTGGTCTTCAAAATACCTTTTGAATTCACCTATTGGATGATCATCTTTAAAATAAGCATCGTACATTATTTTCTCATTTGGATATAGTTTAATCCAGTGTCCTTGTTTTCTGCCCTGCTGATCAGAAACATTAAGATGTGTTTCAGTCTGGCCAGATGCTGCGACTGAAATAGCTAAAAGAGAGCTTATTAAAAATGTTTTAAGATTCATATAATCGTAACGCAAATTTTCCTGTAAAAGTATAAAAAATAGACACAGGAACGGGCGTGAGGTGCCTTAAAGATGTCACCGGATAATTCCGGAGTTATTATAATTTAAAAAAGAGGCTGGAGAAATTCCAGCCTCTTTTAATAAACACAATTATAATTTATTTTACCTCTTCAAAGTCAACATCGGTAACTTCTTCATTTCCTGGTTTTGTGTTATTACCGGAAGGCTGTTCAGTATTGGGCTGAGATTCTGATGGTCCTGTATTCTGAGCAGTTTTGTACATCTCCTCTGATGCGACCTGCCATACCGAATTTAATTCTGCAAGCGCTTTATCGATTGCATCTACATCCTGCGACTTGTGTGCTTCCTTAAGATTAGCCAAAGCAGTTTCGATTGCGGGTTTTTTATCAGCAGGAAGTTTATCGCCAAATTCCTTAAGCTGTTTTTCGGTGGTAAAGATCATACTGTCGGCAGTATTAATCTTATCAACTTTTTCCTTTGCTTTATTATCAGCTTCGGCGTTTGCTTTAGCTTCCTCTCTCATCCTTCGTATTTCATCATCATTTAACCCTGATGAGGCTTCTATCCTGATTCTCTGTTCTTTGCCTGTGCCTCTGTCTTTGGCGGCAACATGCAATATCCCGTTGGCATCAATATCAAAACTGACTTCGATCTGAGGTACTCCTCTGGGGGCAGGTGGCAGACCATCGAGATGGAAACGTCCGATAGTTTTATTTCCTGCAGCCATTGGCCTTTCACCCTGAAGAACATGTATTTCAACTGAGGGCTGGCTATCGGCAGCAGTAGTAAATACCTCTGTTTTTTTGGTAGGAATGGTAGTATTTGATTCAATAAGTTTTGTCATTACTCCACCCATAGTTTCTATACCAAGTGACAGTGGTGTTACATCCAGCAGAAGAACATCTTTTACTTCTCCAGTAAGAACACCTCCTTGTATTGCAGCTCCTACAGCTACGACTTCGTCGGGATTGACCCCTTTGGACGGAACCCGGCCAAAAAACTTCTCAACAAGTTGCTGGATTGCCGGTATACGTGTTGATCCACCTACAAGCAAGACTTCATTTATATCTGATACTGACAGACCTGAGTCTTTCAGAGCGATCTTACAAGGTTCAATACAAGCCTGGATTAATTTATCACATATTTTTTCAAAATTGGCTCGTGTGAGAGTTTTCACAAGGTGTTTTGGAATTCCATTCACAGGCATTATATAAGGAAGATTGATCTCAGTGGTAGTTGCACTTGAAAGTTCAATTTTGGCTTTTTCAGCAGCTTCTTTCAGTCTCTGCAAGGCCATCGGATCCTTCCTTAAATCAACTCCTTCTTCCTTGAGAAATTCATCTGCCATCCAGTCAATAATAAGGTGATCAAAATCGTCTCCTCCCAGATGGGTGTCTCCATTTGTAGATTTAACCTCAAAAACACCATCGCCAAGTTCAAGTATAGAGATATCGAAAGTTCCTCCACCAAGGTCAAATACAGCTATTTTAAGGTCTTGTGACTTTTTGTCGAGGCCATAAGCCAATGAGGCAGCTGTGGGTTCATTAATAATTCTTCTGACATTCAACCCTGCTATTTCACCAGCTTCTTTTGTTGCCTGACGCTGTGAATCACTGAAATATGCCGGCACAGTAATAACGGCTTCGGTAACTTCCTGGCCAAGATAATCTTCTGCAGTTTTTTTCATCTTCTGAAGAATCATTGCAGAAATCTCCTGAGGAGAATACTGACGGTCATCAATTTTAACCCTTGGGGTATTATTGTCACCTTTAACAACAGTATATGATACCCTCTTTATCTCTTTTGTAACTTTATCATAGGTTTCACCCATGAATCGTTTAATCGAGAATACCGTCTTTTTTGAATTTGTGATCGCCTGCCGTTTAGCCGGATCTCCGACTTTGCGTTCTCCATTTTCAACGAATGCAACTATCGAAGGAGTAGTTCTCTTACCCTCGCTGTTTGGTATTACGACGGGTTCATTACCTTCCATTACTGCAACACAAGAGTTAGTTGTTCCCAGATCAATTCCAATTATTTTTCCCATTTTATAATAATTTAAAAAATTTTATTCTGATAAAATAAACAGATCAATGGTATCCCAGAATCTGTACTTTTGCTTCTATAAAAATCCAAGGATGATTGAACAATGATTATGCCATTAAAATTTTGCATAGTTTTTCCTGCCAAAAAGACAGAATATGCAAATGAATCTGCCAAATTAAAAAGATGATAGTATGAAGATGTATCATCCAATTCAAATCTGTAACTTTGTCTTCGTAAATTAACACATCCATTATTATGCCAATACATCAATCTGTTAGAAGAGTGACAACTCACGTTCTGAATGAGATGAAACTTAAGGGTGAAAAAATCGCCATGCTGACGGCTTATGACTTTTCAATGGCAAAAATTCTTGATGAAGCAGCAATAGATGTAATCCTGGTAGGAGACTCTGCATCAAATGTGATGGCCGGTTTCGATACTACCCTTCCTATTACACTTGATAATATGATTTATCATGCCGCTTCGGTTGTAAGAGCTGTCAAGAGGGCTCTTGTAGTTGTAGATCTGCCATTTGGCACTTATCAGGGTAATTCAAAGGAAGCATTGGTTTCGTCTATAAGAATAATGAAAGAGACAGGTGCTCATGCCGTTAAACTTGAAGGCGGACTTCAGGTTGTTGAATCAGTAGAAAGAATACTATCAGCAGGAATACCCGTTATGGGGCATCTTGGGCTGACACCTCAGGCAATCCACAAATTCGGTACTTATGTGGTAAGGGCAAGAGAAGAAGAAGAGGCTCGCAGGCTGATGGAAGATGCCAGGTTACTTGAACAGACTGGTTGCTTTGCAATAGTACTTGAAAAAATACCCGCTAAACTGGCAGAAGAGGTCACCAACAGCATAAAAATACCTACAATCGGTATAGGTGCAGGAGGAAAAACCGACGGACAGGTACTTGTTCTTCATGATATGCTGGGCATTACACAGGAATTTTCACCTCGTTTTCTTCGAAGATACCATAACATTTATGCAGAAGTGAAAGGAGCCGTTCAGGCTTATATTGCTGATGTAAGATCGCAGGATTTTCCTAACGAAAAAGAGCAGTATTAACAAAATCTGAAATGGCTGAAATACTATACGAAGACAACCATATAATTGCTGTTTACAAAAGATCATCCGACCTGGCTCAGGGTGACAAAACCGGTGATGCCCCCCTTGATGTGGAAATTAAAAAATACCTGGCTGAGAAATACAAAAAGCCGGGAGAAGTTTTCCTGGGGATTGTCCACAGACTCGACAGACCTGTGAGCGGCATTATGCTCTATGCAAGAACCTCAAAAGCACTTTCGAGGCTTAATGAGCTGTTCAAAACGAGGCAGGTTAAAAAAATATACCTTGCAATTGTAAAGGAACGACCACCGGACGATGAAGCCACTATTACCCATTTTCTTAAGAAGAATGAAACCCAGAATAAGACTTACGTTTATGATTCTGAAGTAAAAGGATCAAAAGAAGCAAGCCTTACTTACAGATTAGTCGGAAGATCTGAAAAATATTACCTCCTTGAGGTTGAGCTGCATTCCGGAAGGCACCACCAGATACGGGCTCAGCTGGCAAAAATAGGATGCCCTGTTAAAGGTGATCTGAAATATGGTTTTGCACGGTCGAATGTAGATGGAGGAATAAGCCTTTTTGCACGGCGACTGGAATTTATACATCCTGTAAAAAAAGAACCTGTTGTGATTATTGCTCATTTTCCCGAAGGGGACATCTGGTCATCTTTTATAGATTCAATCGCATAAAAAATGAGCCGGAATACCCGGCTCATTTTCTAATGTTGAAAAAACTAAAAGGATTGGAATTATTATTTTTTAATTATCTTTTTTGATTCAGCCTTTACTGTTTCCTTCTTTTCAGTATTCTCATTGTTTATGCCAAGTTTGCTTTTAATTTCCTTTACAAGATCCTTTGTCCTGGCATCATCATTCCCTTCAACAGTCACCACCATCCCATCCTTGGCAATAACATATCTGCTTTTCTCAATAATGGTATCCTTGTCATTGTCAGAAACATTTACATCATATGTGCTTTCAATTTCTTTTTCAGCATTTTTACCTTTATTGATATATATAATTTCTTCCTTCTCATCTTGTCCATCGGAATCGCGTGTTATCACTTTGTATCTTTTCCGGTCATTATCCGGTTCGTTCGAAGCTATGGAATCAGAGCTTACAACAGTTACTTCCTTGAACTCCTTCTCATTATCTTTGCCATCGTCTGAAGAAGTTATCAGAATATGTCTTTTCCCGGTGTGATGTTTAAATTCCCTTTCATCTCCATAATTTTTCATATGGATTACCGTGCCATCACTTAGCTTTATTGAATCGGGTTTAGGACTGTCGTAAAAAATTGTATCTATTACGACCTTTTTTCCGGAGCCATTATCAATAATAATCTTTATCTTCTGTTCACTTTTTTTATCCTGACCTCTTACAAGTGAAAATGGAACTGCCAGGATGAAAAATGAAGTAAAAATAATTTTGGAAATTTTTCTCATAACCCGCTCAATTAACTTATTTCGGTCAAAATTACTCTATTATAGATTTCATATAGTTAATATTCAGTTAATAACCGTTAATGAAAAGTTAAATACTTATTTATTAATGACTTTATACTTTATTTTTGTACAATGAACAAGAAGAAATTTGCCGGTCTTATTGTTATGATGTTATTATCCATCATAGGTATTATATGGGTTCAGGCCGCATGGATAAAAAAAGCTGTCGGGATACAAAATGACGGTTTCAACTACGCTGTAAGTACCAGTCTGATGAATGCTGCAACTAATATTGAAACTTCCAGGAAGATGGATTTTTTTAATAATTTTATGCCTGTTGACCCTCTTTCAATGAATGATTCATCCACCGGGATATCGGGTTACCTGAGCATCGGAAGTTATTCATCCGACCCTGATAATGAAATAAATATCAGAATTACAAATCAATCGATTACAGGTGGCTTTGATACCAGTAAAATCAAAACAGTAAATAAAGTATATACTATCACAAATGATACTTCAATTGTTTCCAAATCTGATACATATGTAGTATCTCCTGATAAATATGGCAAGATTAACATTAAGAGGAAAGGAGAGGATTTAAGTACAAATTCAAGAGCCGTATATGAGAAGCAAAATGAATTTCTTAATTGGGTTAAAAAGAGATCGGAGAAGTTTCAGAATATGAGCAATGAGATGATAAGTGAGATTTACCAGTGGGAGAAAACGCTCGAGCTTGATAATAAGGAGATTGACTACACGCTGAGTCAAAACCTCGCATATACAGGAATACAAACGCCTTATGAATATGCGATAATCAAAAATGGGGTTGTTCAGGGTGGGACATATAAAAAAGCTCAAAAAAACGATTTCCTGAAAAGCAGGTACAAAGTCAGATTGTTTCCCGACAATATTTTCAAAGAAGACTTGTTCCTTTCTGTCATTTTCCCGGAACGCACAAATTATGTTCTGGGATCAATGTTCTGGATACTTGGAGGATCATTGCTCTTCTCTCTTTTCATACTTGCAACATTTGCTCTGAGTCTCTTTTTTATCATCCGTCAGAAAAAAATCTCTGAGATGAAATCAGATTTCATAAATAATATGACTCATGAGTTTAAAACACCAATTGCTACCATTTCCCTTGCTGCTGATACAATAACTAATTCTAAAGTAATTAATGATGAAACAAGTATCAGACATTTCATTGGTATGATTAAAAAGGAAAACAGCAGGATGAATAAAAAGGTAGAGACCATATTACAGATAGCATCTTTGGATAAAAAGGAGATAGAATTCAGATACGAAAATGTCTCACTTCATACAATTATTCAACATGCTCTCGACACGATTGAAATACAGGTTCATCAGCGTAATGGCAAGGTCAATCTTAGTCTGAATGCTGAAGAACATTTTATATACGGGGATACTGAGCATCTTACAAACCTTGTAAATAATCTTCTTGACAATGCAATTAAATATTCTCCTGAACAACCTGAAATTACTGTTTCGACAAGAAATATTGAAAAAGGTATAATTTTGTCTGTTGAAGATAAAGGTATAGGTATGACTAAAGCAGTTCAAAGTAAGATCTTTGAAAGATTTTACCGTCAGAGCTCAGGTAACGTGCATGATGTAAAGGGTTTCGGCCTTGGTTTAAATTATGCGCGGTCTATTATTGAAGCCCATAAGGGTACTATTAATGTTTACAGCGAACCTGGAAAAGGTACCCGGTTCGAAATATTTTTACCATTTAATTGGGAGAATTAAAAATGAGTAACAAACCAGTTAAGATTTTTCTTGTTGAAGATGATTTAAGTTTTGGATCAGTTCTTAAATCATATCTTGAAATTAATGATTACATAGTTGAGTGGGTCGATGATGGGAAATATGCAATTGAACATTTCAGGAAAGGTGTCTTTAATATTTGTATCCTCGACATTATGTTACCACACGTTGATGGATTTACGATCGCAAATGAGATCCGGTTGATTAACAGTGAGGTTCCCATTATTTTCCTTACAGCAAAGAAGCTGAAGGAGGACGTCCTGAAAGGTTATGGAGTAGGAGGGGATGATTATGTGACCAAACCATTTGATACAGATATACTTCTGGCAAAAATACGGGCTATAATCCTAAGACGTGATTTTCAGGCCGGAACTAAGGATTTTTATGAGATCGGGAAGTTCATCTTTAATTCAAAATTAAGGACATTGACTATTGGTGAGGATGAAAAAAAACTATCTCCAAAAGAAGCTCAGTTGCTGGAATTACTGGCTGTAAATCCGAATGCCTTGATCAGTAGAGAGATGGCTCTGAAAAAGATTTGGGGTTCTGATGATTATTTTACAGCCAGAAGTATGGACGTATATATTACAAAGCTCAGAAAGTTTTTGTCTGAGGATCCCGATCTAAATATTAAAAACATCCATGGAGCAGGTTTTCAACTGATTGTCAAAGAGGATTAATCTTCAGATTATTCCTGTTAAATTGCAACGGAAGAAGATCGCCAATGCCCTCAATAATGAGTGTTTTGTTTTTTCCTGAAAGGATAATTCTTATTTTATTCCCGGTTCTTTGCTCTTCCTCAGCTATTACCTGTCGGCAGTTTCCGCATGGTGAAGGACTGGCATCAGTTATGCCATCTTCTGTCATTGCGGAAATAGCAATAGCAACAGGTTCATCTTCAGGATGATTAGATATTGAATTGGAAAGGGCACTCCTTTCGGCACAGATCCCCGAAGGAAATGCCGCATTTTCAATATTAGCCCCACATACTACTTTGCCACTCTTAAGTCTGACAGCAGCTCCGACTTTGAATTTAGAATAAGGAGCATATGCTTTTAAGGATGCTTCCCTTGCAGCTTTGACAAGTTCCATATCATCAGAATCAAGTTCCTGGTTATTTTCGTACTCGGTATATGAAAATGATATATTCTTCGTTCTAATCATAACATTTCTGCTCATTATGCCTTAAAGGTAGTAAAACTTTAAGGACTCGAGGCATTTCAGGCATTATGGGCACTGATTTTTTTTTATTTTTGTCGTAAAAATTTATTAGATGCATAACAGACTATTTCCCGTTCTTTACCTGATACTATTTTCCTGTCTGTATTCCTGCAAAGTTTATAAACCAATTGTTTCAACCGCCGAACCAGCTCAAACGGTTCAGGCATATGTTAATTCGTACAAAGACCTGGCTATAACAGAAATGAAAAGGACGGGGATACCTGCAAGTATTACTCTCGCTCAGGGAATTATTGAATCCGATTGCGGACATAGTACTCTTGCCAGGGAAGGGAATAACCACTTCGGAATCAAATGTCATGACAACTGGACCGGGCAGACAATCAGGCATAATGATAATAAGAGAAATGAATGTTTCAGAAAATACCAAAGGCCCGAGGAATCTTTCTATGATCATTCTGATTTCTTAAAATCAGTTCCCCGCTACAGTTTTCTATTTAATTTTAATTCAACTGATTACAAAGCATGGGCCCAGGGATTAAAGAAGGCAGGGTATGCCACAAATCCTGATTATGCGAATATGCTGATCAGGACAATCGAAGAAAATAACCTTTGGTATTATGACAGGGAAAATACGGCATCTGTTGCGCCTCAGGTAATCAAAGATTCTATAAAGGAGTCTCTTCCCATGCGTTCAGCCGACAGTTCTAAAAAAATATTAAGGGAACCTGTTGGAAACATGACAATTATGGCCAGGGCGCCAAGAGTTATGGAGAATAACAGGATCCAATATATAATTGTTAAAGACGGAGACACAAGAGAGAAGCTGGAAAACGAATTTCAATTATTAAAATGGGAACTGTCAAGATATAATGAGCTTAAGAGTGATTTTTCACTCAGTCCCGGGCAAATACTATATCTTCAGCCAAAAAGGGATAAGGCAGAACCAGGGAAAGAGAATTACACTGTTGTTGATGGAGATACAATGTACTTTATTTCACAAAAATATGGTATAAAATTGAAGAGGCTCTATGAAATGAACAGGATGACTGAGGGAACTGAACCAGAACCGGGGACGAAAATCTGGTTGAGAACTACTAAGCCGGTTCAATGACAGGAGTAGAGAAGTCAGATATTCTGAATCCTCTAAGGAATTCCACAGTACTCATACGCTTTTTACCTTCAACCTGGAGACTTGTGATGTTAAGAAATCCATCACTACAAGTTATCTTTATATAATATTTTCCATCGGAGAGTATACTTCCGGGTTTGAGAGAATGATTCGTTAATTCCGGCCGGCTCTCAAAGATTTTAAAAGAAACAGTTGTGAAATCATTCCTGAACCACGATCGTGCGCAAGGGGAAGGAGCAAGTCCTCTTACTAAATTATGAATTTTAATAGTTTCTTTATTCCAGTCAATAATACAATCCTCAGCATGTATTTTGGGTGCAGGATTTAATTTCTTATGCTGTTTTAACAGGTTTGATTGATCCTGAATCTTTACCTTGTTTTCGGATATCTCAGCAAGTGTCCTGATTACCAGTCTGGCTCCAAGTTTCATTAATCTGTCATGAAGATCGCCTGCATTTTCAAATGGGAAAATCGGTACTTCTTCTCTCAGGATTATATTTCCTGTGTCTATTTTCTCATCGATAAAAAAGGTGGTAACTCCCGTTGTAGTCTCACCATTGATAATAGCATGGTTTATTGGAGCAGCGCCACGGTAGTCGGGTAGCAAAGATGCATGAAGATTAATTGTACCGAGAGGAGGCATTTTCCAAACCTCTTCTGGAAGCATTCTGAAGGCAACGACAATAAAAAGATCAGCATTAAGCTTTTTCAGAGCACCAATAAATTCAGGATCTTTTAGATTTACAGGTTGCATAATGGGTTGCAGATTACTGAATTCAGCAAAATTCTTTACAGCTGATTTTGTAATCTTACGGCCTCTTCCTGAAGGTTTGTCAGGTGCAGTTACAACACCGGCAACATTAAATCCATTCATCAGCAGTGATCCAAGAGTACTCACCGCGAACTCAGGAGTGCCCATGAACACTATCCTGGGAGCTTTCATAAATGACTTTTTATCATTCCAGTCAATAACAGATATCAGTCTTTTCCAATATGTTTATAACATGTAAGGTTATGTCCCATTTTGTTTGCCTTTGTTTCAAGATAGAACTGATTGTGGGGATTTGACTGAATAACAAGGGGTATCGTTTCAACAATTTTTATCCCATAGCCCTCTAATCCAGCTCTTTTCACCGGGTTATTTGAAATAAGCCGCACTTTACCCAAACCAAGTTCACGCATAATGCTTGCACCGACTCCATAATCGCGTTCATCTTCGCCAAACCCTAATTCCAGATTTGCCTGTACTGTATCCATTCCTTCATCCTGAAGCTTATAAGCTTTGATCTTATTAAGAAGGCCTATGCCTCTGCCTTCCTGGCTCAGATAAATGACTACCCCTTTTCCTTCAGCTTCTACCATCGACATTGCCTTTTTTAACTGAGGTCCGCAATCACATCTCAGAGAGCCGAATATATCACCTGTAAAACATGATGAATGCAGCCTTACCATAACCGGCTCATCTTTTGTCCAGTTCCCCTTTACAAGGGCAGCATGCTCCAAACCGTTGCTGGTTTGACGAAATGGAATAAATTCAAAATCGCCTATTTCTGTTGGGAGCTTAACCTTGTCACCTTTCTCAATGATTGAATCTCTTTCAAGGGTATAGGTGATTAAATCCTTAATAGCAATAATTTTTATATTAAATTTTTCTCTTATTTTCACCAGATCAGTCAACCTGGCCATCGACCCGTCGTCATTCATTATCTCAACAAGTGCTCCTCCTGGACGAAGATTTGCAAATCTTGTAAGATCAACAACGGCTTCTGTATGACCGGCCCTTCTCAGGACTCCTTTTGATTTTGCCTTTAGAGGAAATATATGTCCGGGTCGACCGAGATCTGTGGGCTTGGTAGCCGGATCAACGAGAGCTTTAATAGTTAGTGCCCGGTCAAAAGCGGATATTCCTGTAGTGGTTTCTTCATTCAATAAATCGACAGTAACAGTGAACTGAGTCTCGTGAATTGATGTATTGTTTCCAACCATAAGATTCAGGTCAAGCGCTTCGCATCTCTCTTCAGGCAGTGCGGCACAGATAAGTCCACGGCCATGTTTAGCCATAAAATTGACAATCTCAGGTGTTATCAGTTCAGCGGAACATATAAAATCACCCTCATTCTCACGATCTTCATCATCGACAACTATCAACAGTTTTCCAAGTTTAATATCCTCAATCGCCTCTTCGATAGTATTCAGAGTAATATCATTCATTATTTTTTATTATTATTTAGTTTAGCCTAGAATTGTTTTTTGCTTCATTAATAAAAATCCTGTAAAGGAAGTCCTTAACTTTTGTGAAAAACATCAGATAAGTTTCAATGTTCAATATGACAGAATCAGTTGTGGCTTTATATGTAAGAAAAATCCCTACAGGCAACAACAGATATGTGGCTGCCCACATACCTGCAAAAGTACCAACTACATCTTCTTCCACAAGTTTCTGTCCCGAAATTGAGATAACATAATATATGACAAAGAAAAAAATTGATATAACAGCCGGAGTTCCCAATCCACCCTTCCTGATTATAGCACCCAGGGGGGCTCCGATAAAGAAGAAAATAAGGCAGGCCAAAGACATTGTAAGTTTCTTGTTCCATTCAACTTCATACTTTTTTATTGTCCTTATTTCATAATGTTGTGTTTCATTCTTTTCATCCAGAACTGCGATACCCTCTTTAAGTCTCTCAATAGCCTTGGCCACTACGGCTTTCTTTTCCTTTATCGAAAGTGAATCAAAAAGATCTTTTGTATCAAATTTCCTGATGTGAGATTGAAGATCTGTCTGATTTTCGGCAGAAATATGCTGAGGAAGATTTCGTTCAGGATATAGCTTAACGTTCTTAAAATTTTTAAATTCTCTGTTTAGTTTATTTGTATATTTCTTATTTAAGGAGTCAATAGTATAAGTCAGTTGTGAAATATTGAGCATAGCCGGACCTGTTTTTAAAAGTCCATCCTCGCTGCGTTGCAGATCAAATCCACTGAGTGGTATCACAATTCTCTGCTCTTTAAAATAGTCTTTTCTTGATGGGAATTTCTTTTGTGAATTCACAACAGGTTTTTCTTCCAGCTCAGTAAACCCATATCCATTATAAAGGGTCATAATTAAACCCGATTCGTCGCGGGTCGGTTTCATATAGCCTGAGTCAGCCAGTATAACCGCATAATTTCCTCTTCTCTGGCGATGGTCATAAATAATCAGGTTATCGAGACGATTGGTCACCGGATCCTTTGCAGATATTTTTATGCTGAAATCAGGCACTCCGTTATAGAATGTTCCCGCCTGGATATTAATATCAGGTTTCTTTTTACGTATGTCGTAAAGAAGTGTTCGTGCTTTATTTGTAGAATATGGTAAAACATTATTTGAAAAAAAGAAAGATACAATTGCTATTATACCAATCAGGATTATTAAGGGACGCATAATTCTGAGAAGATTTATTCCAGAGGATTTGAGCGCCGATAGTTCACTGAATTCTCCCATATTTCCAAATGTCATAAGTGAGGCCAGCAGAATTCCAAGAGGAAGAGCGGTAGGTACAAAGGTAAGGGCAAAATGATAAAGTAATTCGCTAAGTATTTTAAAATCAAGACCTTTCCCTGCAAGCTCGTCGACATACATCCAGAGGAACTGCAATATGAGTATGATAAGCACAATAAAAAATGTGAATATCAACGGACCTATAAATGATTTTAATAAAAAACTGTCAATCTTTTTCACTCACTGAATTCATTTGAAGTGCAAAACTACTCGATTTTTGTCAAAAATCATCTTAAGTTCTCACCATTTTCGGTTTGGCTTTATGTCTTCATTCAGAATATTCACAAACATTTCAATTATTTGTTGGATTTCATGAGGCCTCAGTAATGAGTTCCCCTGCCTGGGATAAATCAATAGATTTGAAGATTGTTGAGCAGGCCGGATGTACACAATCCTGGATAAGGAGTTACGAAGTGACGATTAGTTTTAATGGAAAAAGCCAAACGACAGGAAGAGTTATATCCCTAAAGCCCGTTTAAGGTCGTTGATCTGAGAATCCCATAAATATATTGAATCTTCTTTTTCTTCAGATTCTGCAAAATCAGTAATCATCAAAGCAAGCTCGTTGGTCAGTTCTTCCAGATTTATCCGGAACTCAAAGTAATTGGTTTCATCATTTTCCATTCCCTGCCATTCAAATCTGACCATTTTATTCTCTTTCATGGCTGAAAGCCGGGCCTTAGTTTCGGAACTATTCCAGAAAAACGAAAAAAGATCTCCTTCAACATTCACCTGGTCAGCAAACCATTCACCTAATCCCTCAGGAGTACTGAGCCGGGAGAAGAGCACTTTCGGTGAGCAGTTAAGGTTATATTCCAATTCAAACTTTGATCTCATTACAGGAACTTGTTCTGATATATCTACTATTTCTGCAATATAGAAAAAATATTGAAACTAAAAAACCTTATTGTTAATTTGTAACAAACTGATTATATTTGCACCCGCAAAAAGGATAGATAGGTAGATTTTTGATGGCGAGATAGCTCAGTTGGTTAG
>DCFT01000153.1 GCA_002319885.1 Bacteroidales bacterium UBA1797 | reverse complement strand
AGGTTATAGCGTAGGAGGGCTTTTTATTTTTAATCGGATTTTTCGTCGCTAAACCTTCTGCGGGCTTCGGCGGGCAAGGCCCACTCTCTCCGCCATATATATTTTAATCGAGTGACTATATGTGCTTTAAGGCAATTTGAGATCAAAGTGATACTAATATTCTTATGACGCAGATAGTGTCTTAAAATGGCTGTAAAAGGTCATAAATGCAATTACAGCAATATAGTATATATTTGATATACAGTCAATTGAAGAATTTGGGAATTTTGGGAGGACAAATTGATACAACTACAAGAATATTAGCTTTAGGTTGGGTTGCCCAAAGCAATTGATTAAATCGTCTGTATTAACTGTTAGGGCTTATATTGAAACTGTCATATAAAATTGTTTTTTGTTTTCGAGAGAGAAGTTATCTTCGCTGTAAGTCATGCTTCCGGCCCTTCATTCACATTAAACCAACTAGTTATTAGTCACGATATCAGTATTATATATAATTAAATAATAGCTTTCATGTATTGTATATCAAATCTATCAATTAAAAATGGATTATCAGCGAAGATGTTATTTCATTTTAGACCGCACTGGTATGTGAAATAAGCTTCTTAAGGATGATTGTTTTTTTCATTTTATTTGAGAGCTTATTGCATGTACAAGTAAGTTAGATATAGGGCAAATTTTGATTTTAACAGGGCTCAAAAATTATAAATTACTTTAGACGTCAATCTCGTCGAGTGGCAGAGAAGGGCTGGAAGGCCTTAAACAAAATAAAATTAACGCATAAACGCATGCTTAGCTTTACGTAATGTGCCTGACGAAGGGAGAGTCTTGGTAATATTTAACTGAGTAATTATATCATTGATATGCTAAATCAGCCTACCAGTAATTATCTTAAACTTTTTACTGATAATTTGATTCAATTCAACTAAATCTTATAGTCTAATCCTAATTTTATAGCTGGTTCGAAAATTCTTAGTTTAGATTTTCCATTAAATTCGATTTCTGAGTGTATACAATAATTCGCAGCAACAGAAAGCGAGAATTTTCCTATTGGAATCGATTTACCTGCACCAACGCTTAAACCAAATCCATTTTGAAACCTTGATATTTTATATGGACCTTTGGAAAAACCAAAATCAAGAATTGTCCCCCCATTTAGGTAATAGTTTTTTATGAAATAATATCTAAGTAAAATTGGAACAGAAATTACATTAAAATTTTCTGTGGCATAGAAATTTAAACCATCAAAAATCACGTGATTCACATTTGTGTACTTAGTGTAAATAATTCCAGTTTCTAACTCAATTTTTCTGGAAATAATTCTCATAAAATTCAAGCCATATGGGACAACTGTTTTTCCATGAGCAGAAACTATTTCTGTATGATCCTGATTACTGGAAAATTTACAAAAGCCAAAGCCCGAATTAATTCCGATTTCAATCTTTGTTTTTGGTGGCTGGTGAGTAACCTCATCCTGCGAATAACTTGCCATAAAAAGCAATGCAAAAAAGCCTAGTATGATTATTCTTTTCATCTGATTTATTTTTTCTGTAACCGCTTATTAGTTTTATTTGGTATAGAAATTATTCAAACAATCTTTTTTATTGCATCAGAGATACAGATATGTGCCTTAAGGCAACTGTATGGTGCCACAAAATTTAATTTAAAATTTCAACGTATAAGTCAATGATGGAATAAATGGCAAAAGATAGATATACTTGAATGAGTAATTAAGAAGAAAATACATATTTACAGCGTTCTTATGATTTAAAACATTAAAAATATCAAAACTAAGTATGTGTACTCCAAGCCTCTTTTGAGTTTTAAAGTGCAGTCCGACATCTAATCTATTATAAGAAGATAGTCTATAATTATTTAAAGAAGGATAATAATATACATAGTTATGCTGGATACCACTCACGATATTCAAAGCCGGCACGTATTCCTCAACAGGAATTGTAACAGGATAGCCAGTACCATATTGCCATAACGCAGAGATGTCCCATTTTTTTGTTATTTGATAGTTTATTGAGATATTTAAATCATGTAATCGATCATACTTAAAGGGAAAAGAATTACCATTGTTAAGCTCGCTATATTTCCTGACAGCTTTTGATAAGGTATAATTAATACTTCCTTTTAAATCTCCTTCTTGTTTTTCTATAGATATTTCAAATCCACTAGCATACCCATTACCTTGAGTTGTCTTATCATACCATTGGGTAAAATCAGAAAGTAATGAAGCCCCATTTCTAAAATCTGTTGTATGATTTAGCCATTTTCTGTAAAATTCAACTGAAACTATTGCTAACTTTTTTACACCTAATGAAATGCCTAAATTAATTTGATCTGATTTTAATGGTGATAGCCCTTTTAACGCTGGAATCCATACATCAGTAGGCATACTTAAGCCTGATGTAGTTAATAAGTGAAGATATTGAATCATCTTTGAATACCCTGCTTTGATAACCAGCTTTGATGATATTGCATAGTTAATTGATAATCTCGGTTCAGGATTAACAGATACTTTATTTGCAGAAGCCAATCCACTTAGTCTTAATCCTGCCCTTATTGAAATTTTTTGTCCTAGATTAAACTCATCTTCAAGATATAAAAAAGGTTCGCAATCATTTATAGAAATATTTGTAAAAGAAGTATCAGCCTTTAAATTTAATTCGGTATTAGTCATACTATAAGTATTTTCCCCCGGATTAAATACGTGAAATGTGTTACCAAACCCAAATGTTAGCTTTTGATTATTAAAAATTGAACAGTCAAAATCTGTCTTCAGTATTAAATCAGATATATTGGATCTATAACTAGCTGAATAGTTTTCATCAAGTAACTCATTAAGATCGATATTTTTTTGAGAGCTATGGTAACTACTAAGTATAAAGTAGTTATATGTACTATATGCAATTGTGCTGTTAACAAATAAACTATTTGTAAAATTATGGTTCCAACGTATTGATCCAATTATATTTCCCCATCCTGAAGTCTCTTTTGTTATGTCTGAAAATGTTACACTCTCGTTTTGAGTTAAATTGTTTTCATTATGATACTTTATTCTATCCTTACCACTATAAAAACTTAAAAAAAACTTATCTGATGGAGAAAAAGAATGAGCAAGACTGAAATTAACATCATAAAAATAATATCCCGGGAAGTTTAGATCTAAAAGTTTTAGTGATTTTAAAGCACCAGAATATAGATCGAAATATGATCTTCGACCAGAAACCATAAAAGTGGTTTTATGATTATCTAGGGGACCTTCGATAGTAACCTTAGATGAAATCAAACCAAATGAGATTTCCGCTTTGATGGATTTATTATTTCCATCGAGACTTCTGATATCAATTACTGAAGAAGCCCGACCTCCATATCGAGCAGGGAAACATCCTTTATATAATTTAATGTCTTTTATTGCACTATTGTTAAAAGTGCTAAAAAATCCATAAAGATGGCTTACATTGTATATGGGTACATCATCAAGAATAAACAGATTTTCACCAGCGCCTCCACCTCGAACAAATATCCCTGTTGATCCTTCTACGCCTCCTTTTATACCAGGCTGATTTTGAATAGATTTAATAAGATCAGGTTCTCCTAAAGCAGGAATTGAATTAAGTTGTTTTATAGGAATTGAGATAAAACCTAGAGTGGTATTTACATTATGAATTAATTCTGAAGCAGAAATCTCTACTTCCTTTAGCTCTTTCACGGATTCTATTTGAATGTTTACAAGTGTATCTTGAATAAGATGTAGGTTAATTACGTTAGACTTGAAACCAATGTAGGTTGCTTGTATAAATGCTTCATGCCCTGTGATTCTTAGAAAATAAAAGCCGAAATTATTTGTCTGAGCAACATTTTTGGATTTATTATCAATAACGTATGCTCCTATAATTCTCTCGCCTGTATTAATATCCTCCACATAACCAGAGATAGTTCTTGATTGAGAGTAGACCACCTGATGAAATAAAACTAAGAACAGAATTATTAGTCGTATTTTGAACATAGCCAAGCTCAATTGGTTTATCTACTTCTTTTCGAATATTACTGAATAGCTTGATATAGCAGCTCCAGAAAACATGCCATATCCCCCAGAAACATTTGAATATACCATTACAGGATCTGCTAATGGATTGCCATAATTCTTACTATAAAGATTCAAATCCTTGATATACTGAAAGTATTCTTCTGTTATTGAATATAATCTGAAACATACGGTTTGTGCATCAAAAGCAGTATAATTACCAATCATTTCTTTTTTTATGATCACGTTTAGTATATGGTTTTGTCCATTGAAAAGTTTATCAGAAAATGCTAGACCTTCATTTTTTTCACCATCGAATAATTTTTCTTCAACAATGGGATCATCACAACTAAAATCCAGTGAATTATTAGGGGATGCGTAATTTTCACTCATCATTTCACGAATATTAAAGAGGTAGTAATTTGTTTCTTCAATTGGATCGTTAAATTCGATTTTACATAAAAAACCTTTATTTAAATTAACAAATGAACCTACGGCAAGGATGATTCCGACAGTATCAACTTTTACAATTTTAACGACTTTGGGAATAGTTGTCGTAGCCATTGCCACCGGTAAATTATTTGATGTTGCAATGATAGTATATTTATTTTCGGCTTGTGGGTAAGTACTTTTTGATTTATAATTGCCTCCATTAAATACCATCCAGTTGTCGTAATAATAAAACGGCATATGATAAAGTGAATCAGAAGGTAAATTATTCTTAAGTATTTTAACGGCTACATTGTCAAGGTCATATAGTAAATTCCCAGGATCACCAGTATTGTAATTTAAGTAAAAACTTCTACTTATCTGAACATTTAACAAACTATCAGTTGTAATTAAGCCGTTTATAACTATTTTTCTACCAGTATCTGGAACATCTAGCTTTTTCTGACAGCTAATATTAACCAAGACAACAATAATTATCAAAATAGTTAACTTCATCGATAATGAAATTCTTAATATAAGGTAAAAATCTACAATTCTTCTTACTTAATAATTCAATAAGGTCTTTTTTGTATAGCCACTGTATAAGCACCAACCGATCCATAATCTAAAAATCCAGGAGTATCTTTTGATATTACCTGTGCTCCTGGTTCAGAAGGAAATAGACCAACTAATAAACGCCCATAGGTGTGTGAAATTGTATAACCCCCGGGACAAGTTAGAGCAAAACCTGTGGTAGCATCTGCATAACAATCACCTTCACCACTTAAAACTGCTGTTTGAGTTTGATAAACAGCAACTTGAAGATGACCAACATTTGGATATGAAATATCTTCAATTCCTATGGCATAAGCAGTAATTTTTGAGGGATCTGATCGCCTATATGCTTGACCTGCTACGTCCCACTCGTTCATATTTGGTCTAGATGAAATTAAAATATTGCCATAACCATTATATTGATCGTCAGCCCCACCTCCAACTAAAAGACAACCACTCGGAACAGAAACAGAGGCAGTAGGCGAATTGCTATTTGTAGTTGATTGGAAAGATGTTATGTGAATCTTTGACCTCAAGTAGGCAGGGTCAACACCGTCAATCCTCATACCAATCGCATAAACTGTCAAATTGTGAAGATCCTGAACTATATGGTCTTTTGATTTACTAATCCATGTAGTTGAGTTTAATGGCATCGATTTAGTAAGAAATGCCCCGTTTCCCGTATAATGAGCCCAAGCACCACCACCAACCATTGCATAATCAGACCCAACGGAAACTGATAATTCTTGAATGTCTGCAGTATTACTTGAGGTTACCCAAAAAACTTTGAGATGAATCAAACCAGTTCCATCAGAGTATTCAGGATTGCTTCCAGAAAGATTATCTGATTTATTGGCATAAAACATCTTTCCACTTCGAGGTTCGCGTTCATTTAGGGAATCTCTTATGTGAGGTGTGATTGGTTTGTATGTCAAAAATTTGTTTAGCGACATGGTGTCACGAGGTGCTAAATTTAGATTTTCTCTAACATTGGCATCAGATAAAGTTTTTGAGATTTCAACATCAGTTGCCACATTCTTAGTACAAGCCAAAACCATTAATGTAATGGCAAATAAAATTAAAATTCTTTTCATTTTGATTTTTTTAATGTTTAAGCAGACTATAAGAAGAATTGTAGAATAATTGGAGAATTCACATTCATTTCATTATCATCAATAAATCTTAATTCTAACGAATAAAAAATCAGGTAACATTGGACTACACAAAAGAGAAAAGTTATGGTTTAATCAGGATGTCCTCAAAAATGTTACTCAGTTTTATGCTTTATTTTCGGAATCTCTCTAATTTAAAATCATTCTAATTTAGAAGAATATATGAAGTGTATAAATTAATTTACCTTTAAGAATATCTGAGAAATCATTAAAATGAAAAAATGAGTAAACCTCATTCAGATGAATCTTACTCATTTTTAGAATTTAATCCTACTCCTGAAAATCCCTAATTTAAGTAAAAAGTGAGCACCTCCTGAATTGAATATAAATGAAGTCGAAGACAACCATACGATTCATGATCGAATTATACTAATAGTAGATGTATGCTGAAATCAAATGTCGGAAAAGTTCTGATATGCTGCAAATAAATTTTCTATTCTATTTGAGGATTGTTACAGAACAATCTTATAACTATCTCTTAACCAAATGTAATTACATATTTTACAATTCATTAATTATGGAGCAGAATACAAAATCTCTTTTAATCAGAAGTGAGCATGTATGCTGGGATAATTGTAATAGGAATATCGAAAGACAATGATATATACTCTCCACGCTCAAACATGTCTTCATCATCTTCCTCATAATACCATTGGATAACGATCTTATTTGACTGAAGGATAACTTCATTAAGTTTTCTAAGGATCGAGACTAGGATTACTGTACTAAGGCTGTTTAGATATTCAAATGCGATTATCACATACGTGATCTCGGCCGGATTCTGTAAATATTCAGTAATCCAATTAAGAACTTGTTTGACATCCTCCGTTTTATATTTATATAACCCTCTTCCTCTGATCTTTAACATTCCATCTGTACAAAAATGATATTCTGGAGTATTGTCAGAAGGTAAAATATGAATTCCACCCGGCATATTTTAACTAGTAAATATTGTTACTCCTAATTCCCGAGCACAATAATACTACTATTCATCTGAATATAGCAACTCAATAGTACAAAATAAAAACCCCTCATTTCTGAGGGGCCTATACGGAGTTTTGTTCTTCCAGCTAGTACATGCTATGGGTAAATAAAATTTATGAAGTTGTGGGACCAATGTAAAATATATTATAAAACAAAAGCTCAAAGATTATTTTCGTGGATGTCATGTCTTTGATTGTTTACTATTTACGTGAAACTTGCATTATGTGGACAAGACCTACGCTATAAGGTGGATTATCACCTGTATCTGCTATATAAAGTTTTCCCTCTCCATAAGCGATGCCCACTGCACCCACTATGCCAAATTGGGAAAGGTCGTAGCTGTTAAGCAAGATTCCAGAAGCTGATATCTCATTAATTATAGTCCTATAGACACTAAAGTAAGTGCCAGTCTTTTCGTTAAATGTGATTCCCCAGGTATTTGGAATTTGGAAGGAGTTCAATTCCTTCCCCCCTTTCGTGAATTCGATAAGTTCACTAGGTGGCCCTGGATCAACAATTACAAGGGTCTTCGTTCTAGGATTATAGGCTAGTGCGTCACTAGGTGCTCCTGATCCAGCCAAAGGAAATTGATTCAACACGTTGAACTCTTGATCAAACTCCCATACTTGAGTCTGAGGTCCTTCGGTCCAATTGACGAGAAAGAAATGACCGATTTTGGGCCCATTACTGATACGTGCTATACTAAACCCTAAACAAATCCCTGGAACTTTGGCAGGTAAGGTGAAAGATTGAATCAGCTCCCCCTTAGGAGTAACTTCGAACACCCCTTGTGGTGTCGTATAAGGAATCCCAGTACCTACTGCGGAAAGAAATAGACGACCACCATGTTCAGGACTGTAAGTAACATCATCAGGAGTGAAGCCGAAGGAAACAAGGGTTTCAAACTTGCCCAGGTATTTCAAAGTGTCCCCAGGTTTTTTCTTACACATCGATAAATCAGTGTTAGTTGAAATTTTTTCTGGTATTTGGTTTTCAATGCTAGTGGTGTTTTCATTTTCTATCTTACCACAACTAAAAAAGAATAGGGAAACAATCAAATACAATAAAATTGTCTTGTAGAATTTTGTTCTTATTAACATGGTATGGTCCTCCAAACTTTTAAAAATCAGTCTTGAATTCATATCACTCTCATGATTAAAGATCATATTTATTAAAAAATAGATAATAAACAGAAGAGTAAAAGAGAGTTTAAAAGGTTTTCATTTTGTCTAGTGAATTTCAAGAATTTTAGTTCACTAAAGAGCTTATTAAATTAATTCTTGAACAAAGTTAGGCTATGATTAAACCAAAGTCAAATTTTTTATTACACACTAACCACTGACTAATATAGGTCTTTCAGAAAAGTAAAAGTACTTTTCTGTGTTATTGTATATTTTCTTGCAAAAATGGACTATAATAAACAACATTTGGCACAATAGTGCTAGTAAGGAATTTCTCACCTTAAGTATCTTTATTTCAGACTAAAAATTTCATAAAAGAATATTCAATTAAATATTAATTAAAAAATGGAGAATGAAATTATGAAAAAGTTACCTATTCTGCTTCTGGCATTATCTTATTCAATTATTAGTATGGCAGGTGGTCAAAAAGGATCATGGGTGCAAACTTCTGAAGGTAGGCTGGATTGTAAAAAGATTGTTGTATATTCAAAAGTAGCCAAACTTCAGTTGGAGAATGGTGAAAGAAAAAGTGTTCCAATAGACCAGATAACTTCTTATTCTGATAATGGAAAGGTGTTTAACAAAATACCGCTCTACGAAAGAGGTACTCTAACCAAGATGGTATTTATGCAGCTTTTAAAGGCCCGAGAAGATGGATTAAGCTTGTATAAATATCTTAATCCAAATGGAGATGTAGATGAATACATTTATAAGGGGAATATACTTTTTATGTTTGTAGATGTAAGTACCAGAGAAGACATCAATAAAGATTTTGGTCTGTAAATCGATCTTATTAAGTAATAAAAAGCCCTGTCAGATGTCAGGACTTTTTATTTTAAAGCTGCTTGAATTTGCTATGATTGGGACATAAGTACAAATTTTTGGGCTACCTGTACTTTAAAATCTTAAATCAATTCAATAACTTTAGTTTCGAAAAGTAAGCCGTAATACACCAGAGATCTATTAAAACTTTAATGTTAATGTTTAAGAAGTAAAATTCTAAAATTAACTATTCTTCGAACAATTTTGTTGATTTTTTATCGATTAGGTAAAATGGGTATAAAGGTTGGCAGGTCACGAGATCAGTCAACCTTTTTGCAATAACTTTACTTTCATAATTAAATAACCTATAATTATAAAATAAAAGTCTAATAATATATTATCTTAATTTTCTCTTTTCATGAAGAAATTCCTAATTCTTACAATTATTCTTTTAGTAATTCAAAGTTCATATTCACAACAACCAGAAATTCAGTTCGATCGCATTTCTGTTCAGCAAGGTCTCCAGGACCACTCTATAAATAGTATTATGCAGGATAAACACGGATTCATCTGGATAGGAAGCAATAATGGTTTTTATAAATATGATGGTTATGATTTCGCATTTTACAAAGAACATCCCGGCTGCAAAACTTGTCCTCCTTTCAAGAGTGTATATAAAATACAGGAAGACGAACTTGGACTTCTTTGGATAATATCGGACGCCGGGATAACAATTTTTGACCCGCAAAAAGAAAGATCAGTACTGTTGTATCCATCAACCATTGATAGTTTAAATGCAAATTATAATCTTAATCCTGTTCTCTTGCGAGACTCTGGAGGCAGAATTTGGGCCTCATCTATGTCAGGGTTAATAAGAATATCATTTCGTGATAATTTAAAAAAGCCCCTGTCCACTGATATTATATTTGCGACAAAAGCTAAAAACATTTATAAACGAGAATTAATTCAACTACCTGCCGGGCAGGACAGGAAGAATAATCCGGTAAAAACTATCATGGAAGATAAGGAGGGAAATATTTGGGTAGGATGCATATCGGGGTTGTTTTTTTTAAAGAAGAGCATTTCTACATTTATAAGGCTTGATGAGGCGCTTGAATCAGAAACACATCAAGGATTATCTGATATAAAAGCCATTGTACAGGTAAATTCAAATTCATATTTGGTTGCGGCAGGAAGCGATCTTTGGCTGGTGAAAAATGCCAGGATGGCCCTCCATGGGCCTGTAACGGATATATCGAGTCTTCAATTCTTCAGGGAGCAGGTTGTAGGAGATCAAATTCCAATGTCTCTTCTTGCTGACCGGCAAAAAAATATCTTGCTTGGTACACAAAAGGAAATTTATAAAATAAACTTAGACTCCCTTACAAACAAGGCATCTTATGATTTGATTAAAAGTAATGTTACAGATCCGGAAGATAAAGGCTATAACAAAATTATTCAGGATATTTTTGAGGATCGCACTGGAGTAATATGGATTGCTCAAAGTTATTATGGTATATCTAAATTTAATTTAATTCAATCCCAGTTTATTTCTTATAAAAATCTAATAATAAGTAATTTTAAGAGTGCGGATATAAATCCGATTTATAAAGATAAAAGAGGCAATCTCTGGATCGGAACCTTTGGAGGAGGTTTGTACAAGATTCAATCAGGCAACATTAAGGTTACGTGTTATGATTCTGGCATACGGAAGAACAATATTATTTGTATGCAAGGAGATAATCTTGGGAAATTTTGGATCGGATTGAGTCCTGGATTTCTTGAATTTAATTCAGATAACGGGAAATTCAACGACCCACTTTCGGATAACAGAGTTGCAGATAATCTTCGGGGATCGGTTGTATGGGATTTGTTAAAAGATGGAGACAGGCTCTTCATTGGAACTTTGTGTGGCCTTTTTATTTTAGATATCCCGAAGAATAAACTATATCAGTTTTCACTTATTAAGAATGATTCGGTAAACGATAATTATAATTCAATCAGGTCTCTGATCAAATTGCGTAATGGGAGCATATTAACAGGTACTCCGGGACAGGGAGTTAATAAAATCAACTTTAATGAGTACAATGGAAGTATTACACTACATACAGTAGTTACAAATGAGGTTCTTATAAAAAACGGGATTAGTCTTACTCGCCGCTACAGACTTTACGAAGATAGTAACGGACTCCTTTGGATACTTGATTTTTCAGGATTGCATAGTATTGATCTTAGAACAGCTATAGTCAAGAACTATAAATTATTCGAAAAAATAGATTTCCCTGAAGCATGGTCTCTGATTGGAAAAATCGGGCATATTGACC
>DCFT01000018.1:2990-4605 GCA_002319885.1 Bacteroidales bacterium UBA1797 | reverse complement strand
GTAACATGTTCTTTAGTAGCATGTTTTTTGCAAGTAAGTGAAGTCAAGAAAATTTTTACAGTATTAGATAATTTGGAAACTAATAGGATTTTAACGTCGAAAAGACGGAAAGTAACCACTATTGCTTCCTATAATTATTTGTAACTGATAATAACAAAGAGGGATTTTTATAGAAATAAATGGAGTAGAAATTGAAGATGCATATGCAGAAGCGTTTTCTATCAAGATTGCACGTGTACTAATAACTGCAGCTACCAAACGTTGGGCTTTGGTTGCAGCTACCGAAGCTACAGGCTTTGCGACATCGGTTATTATGTGTCCTGCAGAAGCAGGAATTGAAAAACTTGCAAGTCCTAGTGAAACTCCCGACGGCAGACCGGGGGTTTATGTTCAAATTTGTAACTTTAAATACGAAGATCTGGAAAAACAGTTACTTGAACGGATTGGACAATGTGTACTTACAGCTCCCACAACTGCCGTTTTCAACGGGCTTCCTGAGGCTGAAAAACAATTTAACACTGGTGCTAAATTAAAATTTTTCGGAGATGGAATGGAATCCGCAACCGAAATTGCAGGTCGCAAAATACATAAAATTCCTATTATGGGAGGAGATTACCTGAATGAAGAAAACATCGGAGCTGTATCTGGAATTGCAGGTGGCAACTTCTTTATTTATGGTGACTCCCAGATGAGTGCCCTGACAGCAGCCGAAGTTGCTGTTGATGCAATTTCAGAACTTGAAGGCACAATTACTCCTTTCCCTGGAGGAGTTGTATCAAGTGGATCCAAGTCAGGAGCAAACAAATACAAATTTCTGAAGGCCACTGCTAACGAACGATTTTGCCCCTCAATAAAAGATAAGGTTGAAAACACTGAAATTCCAGCCGATGTCAACGCCCTATATGAAATTGTCATTAATGGGCTTGATGAAGAAAGAATTAAGGCTGCGATGAAAGCAGGAATTGAAGCCGCTGTAACAGTTCCTGGAATCAAAAAAATTTCAGCAGGGAATTATGGCGGAAAGCTTGGAAAATATCAAATCAAACTGCATGATCTCTTCTGAGCTAGAAATTTTTCTAGCTTTCTTATTTTTACAATTTACATTTTTTAAGATTTTTTTATTTTTATTATTCTCTGCTAAGCTTAACTGACTTTCCTAAGCTTAATTGACTTTTAAATTCCAATCCCAAGAGTTTTGAAGCCAGCCATAAAAATAACTCTCGGATCAATGTTTATAATCCGACTCACGACATAAACAGCAAGTAGAACCCCTGCCATGCTTCCGAGATTCGCGAAGCTGGCAACAAGAAGTACGCGCATAAATTTATTTTTGAACATCTCTTTTAAGGTTTCAACTCCTAATAGGGCTTTTACATCATCCATAGTAGGATTTTGCTGTTTTGCCTCCACCAAACCAGCAAACCAACCAGCAGCGATCAATGGGTGTAGAGTGGTTAACCAGGCAACTAAAAAGGCAGTCAGAGCGGAATAAGGATGACCGCCTGCTAGCAAAGTACCGGCTGCACTGAGAACTCCGGTTATGATAAACCAGCAAGCAAAAGCTATAAAAAGAGTTTTCAGCGGAACTCCGGAAAGAAGCATTAACAAAAAAAAT
>DCFT01000018.1:0-2638 GCA_002319885.1 Bacteroidales bacterium UBA1797 | reverse complement strand
TCCAGAGGAGGAATACTCCCTGGATTTTTCAAATATTTTATTATTCCAGGTTTGTGTCCGGCTCCTATAACTACAACTATAGTTTTATTTCCACCTGTAGCGACCCTAAGTATGCTTCCTGCAAGATATGCATCTCGCTCATCGATCAGAACTTCAGCTGCCGTTGGAGCAAAATCTCTTAGCTCACTTACGAGGGCAGTTACAACATCCTGTTCTGTGATTTTATCGATGTCGATGTCAGCTCCTTTCCCAATTCCTATAACACTGCCTATAAGAGAGCCAATCATCCTTACTTTTTCTGTGAATTTCATTTTTCCCCAGAAACGCTGAAGAGTTACCTGGATATCCCTGTCAATTAAGGCTACGTTCGCCCCTATAGCCTCAGCCTCCTTGATTGCAGAAAGCATTTCAGCACCCGGTTTTACGCCCATGTCTTCCCCAATCTTCCTTTGCATATAGGCAAGAAGCCATTGAATAAGAAAATAATACATCCTCCCATCTGAAAGAATGTCTTTTATTGGAATCTGGCTTTCCTGAACCTTTCCAGTTATAGAATCATAACGTGCCCTACATAGCTCAACAGCAACTATGTCAGGTTTCAAACTCCCGATAGCAGCTTTAACCTCTGAGACACTCTTTTCCGAAACATGAGCTGTTCCTATGAGCACAATTTTTGAAGGATGAGACTCCGACTCGCCTCCATCTGAAGATTGAGCAAAAAAAGGAATTGAGATCTCTGAAGCTGAATCGGGAAGTGATACCGCAACAAGATCAGAGCTTGTACCTAGTTTTGTTTCATTTTCCCCGGGTTTTTCTACTGATGAAGGAGTAGAGATTTCATTCCCCCTTAACATATTATCAGAAGAATTAGAAAGTTTTGACTTTTCTACAGAAATAGAATTTTCTGCAGACTCGGTCATGAGTTTATCCATAGAATATAACGACTCCTGAGATGAGCTATAAAAATTATAGTTAGGATTTTTGTTTTGAGAATTAGTAATTTCAGGTTTGTCCATTATCAATCTCTCTGTTGCGACGAATATTAGAACTGTAGATAATAAATTATATTTTAAATATTGTGCCTGTGCCTCTATGATTAATTTCTTTAAATAAATAATTACGTCCTTTACATAAATGAATAAGTGCTTCATATAAAATAACCAAAACATAGAAGAGTTTAACTGCAAGCAATATCGACTTGTAATAATTATCTGCTAATAATTATCTACCAGAATTTATATTTTACTGCCCTTAAAGCTCTCGTCCTGACTTCTGTCTTGTTTCGTTTTACTTTTAACATACTAATTTTATTTTAACTGCATATTCACTTTGCAAACAATCTTTCAGGTACTAGATCAATCTTTATGTGTTGATACCGATTTGACAACATCTGACATCATATCCTTATTATCTCATCTGAATTTATTCAGACCTGAGTCTCAAAATCCTTACAAGATCTGTTCTGGAAAGGATTCCAACAAGCGATCCATTATCTACAACCATAACTCTACCAATGTTTTTAGATGAAATAAGTTTAAGAGCATCACTGGCTCGTGCAGTAGAAGGTACGGATATGATATTTTTTGTCATAATATCCGAAACCCGAGCTGCATAACGATCTTGATAAGGAACGCGCTCTATATCGGTTAGGGTTACAACTCCTTTAAGGTGATCTCCATCCATTACAGGATAGCCCATGTGCTTTTTATGAAAAATAAATTGTACCAGATCATCTACGCTCATAGAAGGACTTACGGGGACCACGTCTTTTGTCATAATGTCTTTAACCAAAATGTTCTCGAGAGCAACCTCAGCCTGAGTCGATTTTTCCTCTTCCGATGCACCTACGTAAATGAAGAGAGCAATTAAAGGGAACCAGAGATTTCCAACAATGATTCCAAAAATCGCCAGGAGAATTGCAAAAAACTTACCTACGGAAGCTGCACTCTGAGTAGCTTTTACATAAGACATTCTCATGGCATAAAAAGAACGAAGAACTCTGCCGCCATCCATTGGAAAAGCAGGAAGTAAGTTAAAAATTCCAAGCACTAAATTCATGGATCCTAGAATCCAGAGGATAAGATACGCTGGATTTTGAAGAAATGTAGGATTAAAGGAGATAAGATATTTGTAAATTAGAAGACAAACAGTGCCTATTATGAGGCTCGTTAAGGGTCCGGCAAAAGCCATCTTTGCTTCCTGTCCAGGTTTCCTGGGCATTTCTTCCATGGCCGACACTCCTCCAAAAAGAAAGAGAGTAATACCCTCAATCTTGACCCCGTAACTCTTTGCAAGATATGAGTGTGCAAGTTCATGTAATAGAATTGATACAAAAAGTAATATAGCAGCTAAAGCTGAAAATGCATACCTGGTTAAAGGAGGTTCAACTCCAGCAAAACCAAATGGCTGTGGATTTATTGCAAACACATAAGCAAACATAGGTAGAACTAAAAGAAAAGTTATATGCAATTTGATAGGTATGCCCATTACTCTTCCTATTCCCAATGATGATTTCATTGAATGCCCCCATTCTTTTTTCCTATAAGGAAATATGGTAACTGTTATATTTAGCTTAAAAGTATTGCAATTTATTATATTTCTATTAAGTTATGAATTGCCAGGTTATTAACCTTAACCT
>DCFT01000105.1 GCA_002319885.1 Bacteroidales bacterium UBA1797 | reverse complement strand
GAGTTATTTCACAGCCCCTTTTTTGCTGTAAAAATAACCTATATCCATTCTCAATACAGTATATCTGGATACAACTCTGGGCTATGGTAAAAATAAAAACTCCGCCAAACAAACCGGCAATCGCCGCAACAGGCATAGCAGGAAGACTGTAGGCAGTAAATACGGTGACACCGAATTGCTGATTCCCCGCGATCGCGAAAGCGAATATGAACTTCTACTCGTAAAAAAGCATCAGAAAAATAATTGGCTCAACCGAAACACCGTCGACATCCTATAAGCTTGAAATTCTGCATTGGTGCTCTGAACTGTGCGAGAATGTACAAATAATTCTATCCAAAGTTGTACATAGCACAGCGAATATATATCTATAGATGGGTATTAAAGGCTAGCAACTACACATTGTTATTATCGATTGGTACAGCCGTTGGAAAGGACCAATTATCATAAATTAATAATATTTCATATAAAAGAAATTATAAATCGCAATAATGATTAATTTCCCCTATTTTATTCCTTTCTAAACCCTGAATTGGCTGACGGCTGTCTGGAGATCCTGGGCCAGCTTAGCGAGACTCTGGCTAGAAGATGCAATTTCTTCCATTGAGGCGGATTGCTCCTCTGTTGCCGCTGCTACTGTCTGTGCTTCTCCCACAGCAGTTTTACTATGATTATTGATGGTTTGTACAGATGCCACAATTTGCTGACTACCACCAGCCATTTGCTGCATAGCGACAGAGATTCCTTTCACTTGCTCTGATACATTCATCACCAATGATGCTATTTCTTCGAATGTTTTTCCTGCGGTAGCAACAGCTTCTGTCCCAATTTCAACTTCACGAGTCCCTTTGCCCATGGCCACAACGGCTTTATCTGTATCACCTTGAATTTCATTAATCAGAACAGCGATTTGCTTTGCCGCTTCTTGCGACTGTTCTGCCAATTTACGAACTTCATCGGCTACAACAGCGAACCCTCTTCCTTGTTCACCCGCTCTAGCAGCTTCAATTGCAGCGTTAAGTGCCAAGAGGTTTGTCTGCCCTGCAATACCGGATATTGTATCGATAATTTGGCCGATTTCTTTCGATCTTTCACCTAAGCTAGTGACGATTTGCGCCGAATTATTGACCGTCTGTTCGATGTAAGCCATCTGATTAACAGCTTTCTCTACTGAAGCATTGCCTTCTTTTGCTTTACCTGCAGCTCGTGTTGAATGTTTGGCTGCTTGGCTTGAACTGACCGCTGCTTGCTGTATCCCAGCTGACATCTGCGCTACTACGGCAGACGCTTCGTCTACTGCTTTTAATTGTTGCTGTGCACCGTGTGCCATATCGTTAATTGCTCCGGCTACTTGCGTTACTGCCTGCGATGACTGTTCAGCACTGGCTGTTAACTCTTCTGAAGAAGCTGTAACCTGCTCAGAGCTATTTTGTATTTTACCAATCAATGCTGCCATATTCGTCGTCATCTTTTCAAAACTTCCTGCCAACTGACCTAATTCATCCTTCGAAGTAATATTGAGTTTTCCTATTCTTAAATCGCCATCTGCAACCTTTTCTGATATTTGCCGTATAACATCAATGGGCTTGACTATGTGCAACGTCATTTTATATGTCATAATCAGGCTACATGTAAGAATTACCAGCGTTAAGATAAAAAATAGCATCATTAAAGAGTGCAGCCGACTTGCAATTTCGCTCGT
Source organism: Bacteroidales bacterium UBA1797 (assembly GCA_002319885.1). Lineage (GTDB taxonomy): Bacteria > Bacteroidota > Bacteroidia > Bacteroidales > VadinHA17 > LD21. The sequence goes on along the minus strand of DCFT01000105.1, from coordinate 1,308 downwards.
TTCAATACTAGTAGCAATTGTCCAATCCGTTCCCGGTACCGGTTCATATACTACGATTGCCTGAGCTGCATTGTATTCATACTTGTCAATTCCGGTTTCACCCTGCGTCATTTTTTTACCCACATTTCTAAAGCTTTCAGAAATTGTTTGATCATCAAGAACATTGAGCTTCATTACTAATTCGGTATTTGGATGAACGATAATAAAACCATCTTTTTGAACCATGAAATTACGTCCTGTTTCTCCAACTTTGTTTGAATTAACCTTTTCCTGAATAATACTAAATGGAATATTGGCACCAACTAGACCAACGACTTTTCCTTCCTTTTTTATGGGAGTGGAAACGATAATAGATAATTGACCAGTAGACTTATTTAAAAGCACCTCTGAAAAAACTGTCTTCCCTGTTTTCATCACGTCTTGGAAATATTTTCGTTCCTTAATAGATCCTTTCCATCCTCTTGACGAAAATCCATCTCCATTCAAATCAGCAACAAATATTCCGTCATAAAGATTCAGCCTTTTATCCTCCTGCATAATATACCGAAGAATTACTTCAGGATTACCGGAAATCAAATCACTAGTATTGGCTAACATTTCCATTTCATCTTGACGTGCACCTAACCACAAACTGTTCTCTTCACTAATGGCATGAATTTGTATTTTTAGCGTATCTTCTATCTCTCTTGTTAATAAATCACTAGATTTCCAATAACTAAAACCCGCAGTAATTACCAATGACAAAATCATTATAAATGCAATAGCAACCATCAGCTTTGTCTTAATACTTTTCATATGTATACCCCCTAAGAAAATTATTGACAATATCAGATAGGCTACAATATTGTGCCATATCAGTATCATCATTCTCATAACTTTGCAATCCTAATCTTTCAGCAGCGGATATATATACTATAAACCGAAGGAAGCTGATGGTGATTTTCTAAAAACGCCTATTTTAGACACCTCCTTTTCATCTATAGGCTGGTAGTACTGAAAACAAATCTTTGAAATTATTACTCCCGTTAAAATAAATTTTCATATAATTATAATATAAATAAATATTCTATATTTATTTATAAACTCCTTCCATAAATTTTACAAATCGATAGGGGCGTACAGACGTTTTCTTGAACTGCTCGTATACAGAGAATCAAAGATGATGCCTATACTCCACAATATTAAGGCAACCTGATAATTGTTTAATCCGTACATGATGATAACAGTGGAGATATTTATTTAATTGATGAATAGCACGAATACGAATCAAGCATTTCTTAACCAGGGGCTGTGAAATAACTCCCCTGT
>DCFT01000228.1 GCA_002319885.1 Bacteroidales bacterium UBA1797 | reverse complement strand
TATACTGTAAACCACCTATAAAGTAAAAGGTTACATGATTTATTCAGCTTTTTATAAAGATAGCTAATAAAAGTACCCCTAAGATTAACAACGAGTACAAGAGGCCTTATTTCCATGTCTGTCATCCCTCTTTGTCATGTTGTTATGCGAGCAATGGACCCATGGTTCCAGTTAATTTTAAATTAAGAATATAAAATGTCAGGTCTGGAGAACCAATGAAACATTCCGTTTCATGGTAGTTAAATCACTTCTTAATATACGTGAATGTCTTAACAGATTTTGGGACTTATCTATATAGCTTAAGAATAAGATTCGTAAGGAAGACTGAAATAGAATTCAGAACCTTTCCCTACCTCACTTTCAAACCAGATGTTGCCCCCCAGCATCTCAACAAATGCTTTAGAGATAGATAACCCCAAACCTGCTCCATCATAATTTCTTGTAAGAGAATCGCTTCCTTGTCTGAACCTTTCAAATATAAAATTTTTATGCTCCGCAGGAATTCCAATACCTGTATCTTTTACAAAAAACTCAAGAAAGTGACCTTTTTTTTCATACCCGAATTCCACTAAACCAGAGGATGTAAATTTAATCGCATTGCTTGCCAGTTTGGTAATAATAGCATAAGTCTTATCCGGATCTGTTTTTATTATTGATTCTGACATGGGTAATGAGTTCTTATACACGAGGTTAATTCCTTTAGCCTCTGCCTCAGGAGTCAGCAGGGAGGCAATGGATTCAATCTGCATATTTATATTTGCATTCGAAAACGAAGCCTGCATCTGCCCTGATTCTATTTTTGATATGTCAATAATATCGTTTATTATGGAGAGCATGCGTTCTCCAGCTTTCTGTATATTATCGAGATACAGCTGATGTTCTTCACCCGTGATGTCTGACATTTTTAGCAGTTCTGCGAATCCCAGTATACCGTTCATGGGAGTTCTTATCTCATGACTCATATTAGCAAGAAATGCTGATTTCAAACTTTCACTTTCTTCCGCACGGTCTCTGGCTTGTCTTAATTCCTTTGCCGCTTTCTCCTGATCAGTAATGTCGTGTATAATTACCAGACGGCTCCCCTGTTGATTTCTGATATCCTGCTTTGTAATGCTGAATGTCCTGGTCTCATCATTAAGCTGTACTTCAATCCTTTCAAAACAATTATTATTTGTTGCGGCACTAAGTAATTCTGGCCTGGAAGCCCCGGAAGAACCGACCGGATGACCTATAATTCTCTTATTCATCGTACCAAGGTAAAACATGGCAGATTTATTAATATCCTGAACCCTGTTTTGCGAGTCCAGAGCTATTATTCCGTCTGGTAATATTTCAACAAGTGTTTCGCGGGCCACAGGGACAAGATCAAGAAAGTGGAAATTTAAAATCGCTCCTGCCGCCAGAAGACCACTGAGAGTAATGCTGACAGGTGTCAGATCGAGTCCGGGAACCAGATTCCAGCCTGTCAGATAAATTACATTGATTATCCATGGAAAAGATCCTCCTGCTAAAACAACGAGAGCCTGAGCACGGAATGTGTTAGCCTGATTGCGTATAAAACTGACAAGATAAACAACTGATACCGATAACATAACGTAAGAATACGCTATGTACCCTATCCAAAACCACATGCCATGGTAATATTCCATCAGATTCGTTTTTCCGGAAATTGATGAAAAACCTGACCAAATAAGGTTATGTTTCTCATTAGTCAGTGTAAGGCCCCAGGTAAATGCCGGAATAAGAAATAACAGGAGAATGTTTCTTAATGATAAAAATTTGTCTTTCCCGGTAAAGCGAAGCACAAAGATCAGATATAATACGGGTGTTGCTAATCCTCCTAAATATTCAAGTTTTGACCAGAAGATTTTTCCAGTCATAGTTGTTGCCGCTGTTTCAAATATTATCCAGAACGCCCCGGTTCCTGCAGCAACCATCAACCAGGCAAGTTCTTTTGCTCCGGTGAGTGCTTTTCTCTGAAAAGCAAGAAATGCCACAAAGAATGAGATGAACGATGTTATTATAAAGAATCCGGAATATACCGTTAGTACCTGAATCATACAATGTTCAATTAACCGAAATCATTCATTCTAAATGAGAGTAACACTGACTAAAAAATTTTCTCTTCTAAACAGACCGCGAAAGGTAATGATTGATTTTTTCTTTTAACCAATGCCTTAACATCTTTTAACAATTCATGACTTTAATAATGGGCTCATTATTAAATTTGAAATAAATATTTATAATTAATTATTGTCACAATTATTTATTCTTCACGAAAATTAATCTGATCATTTCTGTAATAATTCTGTCTCTAATTTTTCTTAACTCATTACATGTAGAAGTGAAGACTAAAAATGCACTTCATATTTCTTTTTTATAGAAATTCAAAATTCACGCAAAAATATTTAAATTGGCAGTTAATTCTTCACGCTAACCTTTTATGCCAAAAGTAATAACCTATGCGACTGGGAAACAGTCCTATTATGACCTGTTTATTGATTCCTGCAGCCGTTATAGTATTGAACCTGTTATACTAGGTCAGAATGAAAAGTGGGCAGGATATGGAAGAAGATTAATTGCTATCCGTGATTATATCAAGAATCTGCCAGCTAAGGAGCTTGTAATAATTGTCGATGCTTTTGATGTAATATTTTTATGCGGAATTGACGAAATTGAATACAAATTCAATAAGTTATCCTCGTCTTTTCTTTGCGGCGCTATTAGCCTGGGGAAACCTGCCGGCAGGATATATAATTATGAATTCAACAGAACCGGGAAAAAAGTGCCCATAACACCTACAAATTATAATTTTCTGAATTCTGGTACCTGGATATCTCATGCCAGTTATGCTCAATACCTGATAGATGAACTCATTCAGGAATATCATATGACTGAGAAATCATTGGATCAGCAACTACTTACAGATATATATGTTCAGAATCTGTTTAATGTAGATATTGACTGGAGATGTGAAATCTTTTATAATCTGCATTTCAAAAACTTCGTAACCCGAAAAGCCAATTTCAAAGACCTTAAGTTTTATGACACCAGGGTAATGAACACTGCTTCGGGTACAAGGCCCTGTATTATTCATGCATCGGGAAATACTGATATGAAAGAGCTTGCTTTGAAGCTTGGCTATGAATCTAATGTCATTAACACTGAAAGAACCACCAGTAATTTTACAAAAAAGGCTTTTTTTCACGTCAGGCAGATACTCAAACCTCATACAACACCGGCTGTAAAGCCAAAGATTACCGGAATAAGATATGACTTATAGATCCGGTCAGCTAAAACTGATATTGAGCTAATAATCTATTTTCCATATTTTTGTAAATTTATTTCTTTTAGCATGTATGAGAGAGATTACTTCCTTCGCATGATAAGGATGCTGCATGAGCTGATAGCCGGAAATACAGGATCTTTTAAGGGAAAGAATTGACAGAATGGAAAAAATCAGAAGCAATCCTGGTTTAAAATTATTTTGAACCTGATGAACAAAACAAAAGTAATCTATGATTGTTTTTTACTAAGATAACCAAATAAGTAAGATATGGAATTATTTAACTAAACAACTGATAACTAGAGTAAAGAAAATTTAGGATTCTATTATGCGATTTAATAAATTTGTTTTTGTTCTCATATAATCAACCTGTGTTAACTTTAACATAACCAAAAATAACTATATGAAAAAATTATCTGTCTTCTTGTTTGCCTTAGTCTGTCTGACGGAGGCCTCCTTCTCCCAAACATCAATGATTAATGTTGGATCAAAGGGTACAATTGGTGTACTGGCAGGCTTAAATATACCTCGTCTCAGTGGCGGGAACGGAAATGAGCTTAGTCGTGATTACACCTCGCGTTCAGGTTTGGCTTTTGGCCTGACCGTATCGTTTGATCTGGGTTCAAATTTTGGTATCGGGGCTGACCTGCTATACTCCAGTGAAGGCGGCAAACGGGATGGGATACAGGCTTTTGATGCCTCTTCAATTAATCCACTGGCACCTGCCGGAACATACTTTTATGCTGATTTCAAAAATGAAAGCATTTTGAATTATGCCGAGATTCCTGTTTTGGTGAAATATTATTTCCCTTTAAATAAATTCTCAAGGCTTTATGTTGATCTGGGCCCTTACGTAGGACTATTATTAAATGCGACTCAAAAGACAAACGGAACAAGTTTAGTTTATGCCGACAGGACAAAGACCATACCGGTTGTTGCAGATCCTCAATCTTTTGATGCAAGTACTGATATTAAAAGCAGCATAAACCATATCAATTTTGGCTTTACAGGCGGAGGAGGATTTGCGCAAAGATTTGGTTCAGGAGAGATTTTTATGGATGTACGAGGTGCATACGGGATTATAGTTATTCAAAAAGATAAACAGAATGGAAGCAGCCATAACGGTAATTTACTGTTAGATATCGGGTATGCTATTCACTTCTGAGTTTAGCAGCCGATGAGTGTTCAGCGTTCTGCATTAAACCCTGAACATTCATCGGTTACCTGTCAAAAGTAATCTTTTTAAATTCAGCCAGTTTCATAGCTTCCTTCCTGTAAGTTTTGCGGGAATGCTTTTCTCCGTTATCATCACTTATACGGCTAAGTCCAAAATATGCATAGGCAGCATATTCATCCCCATAATCACCGTATAATGAAAGTTCTGTTATTCCCTGATTATAATATTGAAGAGCGAGCTTATTATTATGATACAATTTTTCCTGCAATATCCCTTTTAAAATTATGAACTGACCGTGAAAATACTTGTTCCCTGTATCCAGACTGGAATCTGACAATATTTTTTCAGCTTCATTGTAATTCTTCACCAGCAACAGGTTACGTAAATAAGTATCCATATACAGTTCATTTTGCGGATACTCTGTATAAAGGATTCTGCTGTAATTCAGACTCTCTGACAGATTATTCTCCAGTCCCAGGTATATCCATGAAAGCAGGAATAATGATTCAGCCTTTAATACAATGGAACTCCTGGCTGCCGTCTTTAATTCTTTTAATCCGGTCACCATATCTCCACGCGGAAATAAAAAAGCCAGCGATTTATAAACAGGATATACCTTTGGATATTCTTCGCGGTAATATTTATAAATTCCGGTGAAATAATATAAATCAGTACAGGAGGAAGTAAAAGCAAAGGCACGCTTTAAATGTTTATATGTGCTTATTGTAAGAGGTGTCACCTCCATTATAAGCTCATTATCCGCATAAAACATCAGCAGCATTCCTCTTGCACATAAATCTGCCAGTAAATATTCCGGATCGGTGTCTGATTTATCATTAAGCTCGGATAGTCTGATGCACTCATTCATATCATTTTCGAAGGAAACATGAGAAAAAGATGTATGTAACAGAGGAAAATTCTCCCAGTATATCATCATCCCTTTCAGAAGAAATACAATCGGATGTTCAGGATATACATTTATGATCTCCTCATAAACCTTATGAGCTTTATCAAATTGGAAATTATAGATGTAATTAATATCTTTCTTTACCAGCCTTAAGGTAGCGGTGTCCTGTAACAATTGAGCTGTTACCGTCGCTGAGCCAAAAGAAATTAAAAGACTCAGCCATATCATTACTTTTTTGAATCTTTTGCACATCGGTATATAGATTTACCAATATAAAATTATAAAATCCGATCTAAATCCCATGCACCCTATTTTAGATTTACAAAAATAACTGATTAGTTTTGACTTGCCACCCTGGTCTTTGGAATATCCCAATTTCTCCTGGTCTTTACTGGCTAAATAATGCTTTATACCTTTGTCACGTTTTTCATATATTTGTCATCAAATCTCCGGGGAATATGATTAAGTCCAAACAAATCCTTCTACTTTTTCTTTCTGCATTATTATTGTCACTATGTGTCTCATATAAAAATATTCCTGCAAAGAATCAGACCGGATCAATGATTTTTGGCGGCTTAAAACGTACCTGGTTAATTCATATTCCATCATCATATGATTCCGGGAAGACAGTGCCACTTTTAATTGTGCTGCATGGCGGCGGCGGAACAGGTCGCAATATGGTGAACCTCACCTTGCACGGCTTTGATAATCTTTCAGACGAAAATGGCTTTGTTGTGATCTATCCCGATGGAATTGAAAAGCACTGGAATGATGGGAGAAGAGGTGAGGAAACAGGTTATCGTGCGCAAAAAGAAAACGTTGATGATGTTGGTTTTATTTCGGCTTTGATTGACCACCTTGTTAATATATTGAATATAGACCCAAAACGCATATACATAACCGGGATGTCTAACGGAGCAATGATGACATACCGGCTCGGTTGCGAATTATCAGGGAAAATTGCAGCTATTGCACCGGTAGCGGGAAATATCCCTCAGAATATACTCAGGAATTGTCATCCATCAAAACCGGTTTCTGTTCTAGCAATTAATGGTACAAATGATCCGCTCGTGCCTTTTTTGGGAGGTGAAGTCACCGGACCATCTGGAATGAAAAAACTTGGTAAGGTATTGTCAGCAGAGGAATCTGTTAAGTTTTGGACAAATACCAATAACTGCTCGCCGGCTCCACTCGTTAGTACTGAACCCGATATCGACCCGCATGATGGTACCCGTATACAAAAAGAAGATTACAAAAATGGCAAAAACAATTCTGAGGTAATACTATATATCATTAAAGGCGGTGGGCATACATGGCCCGGAGGTTCTCAGTATCTTGGAAAAAACATAATCGGCCCCACCAGCCACGACATGAATGCAACGGCGGTTATCTGGCATTTTTTTGAAAAGCATACATTAAAGTAATGTTAGCTTCTCATATTACCTCTAATGGCTTCCAGCCCTAAGCAACCTGGTTTCCTGTTAATTTTACCTGACCTGCATCATCTTATCCCTGAGTGATTTAAAGGGGAATCCTGCGGTCCACTGGGGAAAGTCTTTTGAAGCGCTGAGATCGTAACCAACTTCAAAATAAACTTTGATATCATCCATCATACCATCAAAATTCCATTTGTCGGGTTCGTAATTATCGGAGGGTTTATGATAGTTTTCCATTATCCATTTTTCTGACTGAGATAAACCCCATTCCTTGCCATGCTCAACATTGTCAACTCCCTGTGAAACGTATAATGATGGTACTCCGGCTTTCGCAAAGCTGAAATGGTCGGAACGGAAATATCCGCCTTTTTCAGGCATGGGATCAGGGTTGGCATAACGACCATACTTCTTCAGTACATCCACCACATAATTATCGAGTTGGGAGTTACCGAAACCAATAATAGTCATATCTTTTGTTTTTCCGAATATATTAAGAGCATCCATATTTATGTCGCAAACCGTTTTGTCAAGCGGGAAAAGCGGGTGTTTTGCATAAAATTCACTCCCTAGCAAACCCTGTTCTTCGCAGGTAACAGAAAGAAAAAGTATTGAACGGCTTTGTTTCTCCGGCAGGTTTTTAAAAGCCCTTGCAATTTCGAAGAGAGCTGCTACTCCTGTAGCATTGTCAACAGCGCCATTGAGTATAGAATCATCTTTGAAAGTGTTATTGACCCCGAAATGATCCCAGTGGGCAGTATATATAATATATTCTCCCGAAAGATCCTTTCCTGGTAATAATGCTGCTACGTTATTCGACTTTGTATGTTCCACATGATTTTTAAATTCAACAGAGGCCTTCAGGTTCATATTCACAGGTTTAAACCCACGTTTCGCAGCTGATAATGTTAATTGGTTATAATCCAAACCGGCTGATTCAAATAATTTTTCTGCGGTCTCTGTAGTTACCCATCCTTTCAATTGAAGATCCGATTTAGTGAGTTCATTATCTTCGAGATAGAACTGTGAGCCTGACCAGCTATTCTGAACCACAGCCCAGGGATATGCGGCCGCACCTGTTTCATGGATAATAAGTGCAGCCTTAGCGCCTTCGCGTGCAGCTTCTTCATACTTATAAGTCCATCGCCCATAATATGTCATTGCTTTCCCGTTAAAAAGAGTACTGTCGGAAGTAGCATAACCCGGATCATTAACCATTATCAAAACAGTTTTCCCTTTCACATCAATACCGGCATAGTCGTTCCAGTTGTTTTCAGGGGAATTTATGCCATATCCAACAAATACAATATCAGAATTTTCTATCTTAATATTATCTGCAACCTGAGGAGTGCTTCCGATAAAATCATCAGAATATTTTAAACTCAGCTGTTTCTTTCCTCCTTTAATGTTGAGCTGCATCGAATTGTCGGTAGTAATCTTTAACAGGGAAACTTCCTGAAAATAACTCCCGTTATTTGCAGGCATCAACCCTTCTGATTTAAATTGCTTTGCTATGTAATTGATAGTCTTTACTTCCCCGGCAGTTGAAGGAGCCCTGCCAAGAAATTCATCTGATGCAAGAATGGAAATTTCTTTTTTCAGACTGTCAGTATTGATACTGTTTAATGCAGAGACAATTCCTTTGTTTTCGACCTTGCATCCCGAGATTGCTGAAATAATGAATAATAATACCAACCGGATTTTCATTGACATGGCACTTTCAATTTTTAATTGTTTGTAAATAGTATAAAACGATGTGTAACGGGAAAAGTAATTTCGGAGCCGAATATAGTACAAAAGAATGAGGATGTACAAAAATCATTTGAAAAATGACTAATTTATTTCACTACTTTAGTCTGATAAAACTTGTAATGATGAGCGATTTACCAACAGCAGACATTCACTTTGTAAAACTGACGACCTCATGGATAATTATGATGATCTCTGTTGCAGGAATATGTTTTCTTGTGAGTGAACTGACACGCAATTACAGTCAGGTTGATAAATTATGGAGCCTGATGCCTGTACTCTACAGTCTGAGAACTCTAGCCTCCTATCAGTCACCCAGGTTATTGATCATGTGTATACTTGTTATGATCTGGGGTTTTCGTCTCAGCTTCAATTTCTATCGTAAGGGAGGATATAACATAATCCCATGGAAGGGAGAAGAAGACTACAGGTGGAAAATCATGCGTCAGAATCCTAAATTAAAAGGAAGATTCCGTTTTGGTCTTTTCAATCTTATCTTCATTTCATTCTATCAGAATCTCCTTATTCTTCTTTTTTCCTCACCTCTTTTATTAGTTGCAAAATACAACACTTCAGGTCTTTCTCTTTTAGACATAGCAGCAGCTCTCCTTATGTTATTGTTCATCATTACCGAATCTATTGCCGATAACCAGCAGGATAGGTTTCAAAAACAAAAACGATATATCCGACAACAGGACAGACTTTTTACACATTCTTTGAATAACGGTTTTTTGTCCGAAGGGTTATGGCGTTTTGTAAGGCATCCTAATTTTATTTCCGAGCAGATAATCTGGATAAGTTTCTATCTGTTCGGTGTTGCAGCATCGGGAAAATGGATTAACTGGACACTCACAGGGTCATTTTTGCTTGTGCTGCTGTTTCTGGGCAGCACCGAATTTACCGAACATATCAGTAGCTCAAAATATCCCGGGTATTCAGCTTATAAAAAAGAGGTGCCAAAATTTTTTCCGCGAATCTTCAGATAGCAGTTAAAGTAAATCCGAAACAGACGAACAATAAATGAATTAAAAGGTTAATAACTGTATTAACAATTCTTAAATTTTTACATTATGAATCCTTTAACAATCAGAGAAACTGCCGCTCTATTTCAGAAGAGCAGGATATTGTTAAGCAGTTTTGAACTTGATATTTTCACAAATATCGATGAATCAGGTACATTAAGCAGTCAGATAGCGGACAGATTGCATCTTGATGTGCACGCATGCGAACGGCTGCTTAATGCCCTCGTATCATTAGGTTTTCTTTCAAAGCAAAACAATCTGTTCTATAATACCACTGAAAGTTTTACCTTTCTTTCCAAAAAAAGTCCCGGCTATTTAGGAGGACTGATGCATACCAATCATCTCTGGAATACATGGAGCAATCTGACTAAGGTAATTAAAACCGGTACCTCGGCTAACCCTTCAGAAATTAACGTCAGAGGGGAAGACTGGCTCTTCCCGTTTATAAACGCAATGCACGACAGGGCAAAAAAGCAGGCACCTGAACAGCTCGCATCTATCGATTTGTCAGGTGTAAAATCCACGCTGGATGTTGGAGGTGGTTCCGGTGCTTATTCAATGGAATTTATTTCTATTAAACCAGCAATTGAAGCTGCAGTTTTTGATTTGCCTAATGTTATACCAATAACTGAACAATTTATTGAAAAAGAAGGCTTTTCAAACAGAATTAAAACATATACAGGCGATTACACAAAAGATGATTTGCCTGAAGGATTCGATTTAGTTTTTTTGTCAGCAATTATACATAGCAATTCTCTGGAGATAAACGGCGATTTGATAAGAAAGTGCTTCCGCTCTCTGAATAAAGATGGAAGAATCATTATTCAGGACTGGATAATGAACAATGACAGGACACAACCCACATCCGGAGCTATTTTTGCAATAAACATGCTTGTAGGGACTGAAGCCGGCGATTGTTATACAGAGAAGGAAGTTACAGAACTTCTAGATGCTGCAGGATTTAAGAATATTTCAAGGCTGATGTTTGAATCAGGGCTTAGTCAGATGGTTGCCCATAAGTTGTAGTAAAACAAACTTTAATCCGGATCTACGGTTAACGGCTTTAGCTCTGAGCCTGCATAATATCTTCTTATTCACCTTTTTTCACTATCTTTGCCAATTCTTTTAAATCAAATTAAATATACATTACATAAGTGATTTTCGACGATTTACATCTCGATCCTGATTTGCTGGAAGCAATAGGCTACATGGGTTTCAGTGAGACAACGCCGATCCAGGAAAAAGCTATTCCGGTCATCCTGTCGGGCAGGGATCTGATTGCCTGCGCGCAAACCGGAACCGGAAAAACGGCTGCTTTTCTGCTCCCTGTTATGAATTTTATAACAGCTAAACGGCCGGCTCATACACATACGCTTATCCTGGTGCCAACACGTGAACTGGCTATCCAGATTGACCAACAGATACAGGGGTTAGCATATACCCTGAACATAACATCACTGGCTGTATATGGCGGTGGTGATGGCAGTGGATGGGACCAGGAGAAAGTTGCTCTGTCGAAGGGGGCCGATATAATTGTGGCTACTCCGGGAAGGCTTATCTCTCATCTTAACCAGGGTTATGTGAAATTCAACCTTATAGAGGAACTGGTTCTTGATGAAGCCGACCGGATGCTCGACATCGGGTTTTACGATGATATAATGCGCATAATTTCCTATTTACCAAAAAAACGTCAGACTCTGATGTTCAGCGCTACTATGCCACCAAAAATCCGGTCGATGTCAAAGCATATAATGAAAAACCCGGTGGAAATTGCACTTGAAATGTCAAAACCTGCTGAAGGCGTCATCCAGGCAGTTTATATGCTAAACGATAGTCAGAAATTGCCCCTTATAAATAGTATAATAGCAGATCATCCTGAATACCAGAGCATTTTAATCTTCAGTTCAACAAAAAAGAAATTGAGCGAGATTGTACGGGGACTCCGCTCAAAAGATTTCCTGGTCGAAGGCATTTCTTCTGACCTTGTGCAGAAGGAGAGGGAAGACATGCTACTGAGGTTCAGATCGAGAAAGGCACGTGTACTTGTGGCTACTGATGTGCTTAGCCGGGGTATAGATATTAAGGACATAAATCTTGTAATAAATTATGATGCTCCGTCAGATGCCGAGGATTACGTACACCGGGTTGGTCGTACAGCCCGGGCAGAAACCACGGGAGCAGCAATAACACTTGTCAACAGGCTGGATATTCCCAAGATGCAACGCATTGAAAAACTTATAGGTTACAATGTTCACAGGGAACCGCTGCCTGCGTTTATAGCTGAGATACATGAAAAGGTTTCCGATCACCGGTCCTCAGTGACAAAGCCTGAAAGAAGCAGGTTTAAACGAAGATTTAATCAGAAAGGCAGAAGACCGGCACCAGGAAATAAATAAACCAGCTGATAGCGTAAAAAGTTTAGCGAATCACCTTTTGAGTGGGTTTGGTGAATATTTTTAATTACACAGAGTCCCTATAACTATCGGGACACTGAGGTTCTCTGAGATGATGGATATTGAATTCAATATCAAAATCCTGCATTCTGTTTTTTCAAAGACAAGTCTGAAGAAATCAAAATGATCACTCTGTGTAACTCCGTGTGAGTTCTTCCTTTTGTTGCCCTGAGCATTGACTCCACTATATATGCCAAAAAAGTATTATAAGTCAGGGCTTCATTTTAACAATTTTTATAATAATGGTTATTACTTTAAAGTAATTTTCACCACATTTGAATTCTAATCAATACCCGATAACAATGCAAAGTGCAGAAAGTATAAAAAGGAGAATTGAAATGGAAGAAAGAGACGATTACAGAAGTGAATCTCCTTCCGAATCCAAAACCATAAAAGTCTCAGACGATTCAAACTCAAATGAAATACTTGTATTCACATCCTTCAGTAATGTTTATAAAGTTCAGAAAAAAGGAATCATTGACAAGTTTCAGGCGCTTCAGAAAATTGATCTTGAACCGGGAGAAAAACCGGTTTATCTTACAGGAGAAAAGAAATATAAAGGTTTCCTGATTGTTGCATTTGAAAACGGGAAAATCGGGAAAATAACTATGGACAGTTTTCAGACTGAGTATGCCAGAAAAAAGGTTAAAAATGCTTTTAACAATGAATCGCGTTTGATTTTTATTGAACTAATTGAACATGATATTGACCTGGTAACGGTAAGCAGCATCAGGAAAGTTGTTTTGTTCAACACCTCTCAGATCAATCCCGTAGGGAGCAGGACAACAAAAGGAGTGCAGGTGATGAAACCAAAGGATAGCAGCACAATGATAAAAGTTAAACGGCTGGAAAACACAAAACTATCTGAACCCGATTATTACAGGAAGAGCGAAACTCTGAATGTTGTGGGATATTACCTGAAACAGGGAGACGAAATATAATCCATAATTAATAATTGTCCTGATGGAGCATATCGGAAGGATACTGATCATTACCGGAATTATTCTGGTTGTCGCCGGAATAGTAATCTATTTCGCAGGCGACAAACTGAACTGGCTTGGACATCTTCCGGGAGATATCAACATCAGAAAAGATAATGTCAGGATTTTTATTCCGGTAACTACAATGATTATCATAAGTATTGTAGGTTCTGTTATACTGTATTTTATCAGGAAGCTTTTTTAATTTATACCCTTATCCTACAGACAAAATTCTAAAGCCCGTTTGGCCCTGAAATAAATTAACCACAAATCGCAGCAAAGCGAAGATCCCGACTGAAGAGTCGGGAGCACGCAAAGGTAAAATCCAAAGGTCACAAAGATACTCCTGTGACTGGTAACTTTACACGGATGGATCATTCCATAAACTAATTCCTGACAAAAGTTAATCAGCAATATATCTTTGTTCAAAATATTTTAATATTTTTATAACAACGATATCTCTATGTTGAAATAAAAAAACCGTAATCAATAAATTTTACTTAAAGTCCCTGAGTATGAAAAAATTATTTTTCTCACTATTATTGATCGTAGCAGGAGTTTTAACTCTCCTCGCCCAGGAGGACAAGGAAGGCTGTAAAGATCCTGCATTATTCAACAGGATGCCCAATTATTACATTACCAATTGTGAAGAACTTCAATTCAGTAAATTTGATTTCCCTGTAAGTGCCGAAAAGAAACAAACTGTTGAAGGGCACTATATTTATGTTGACTATTACCTCAAAGATAATGCTCAGGCAGCAAGTGGATTGCAGATTGCCAGAAATTACACGAATGCTGTAAAAAAAATTGGTGGCAGCCTTGTATATGAATTTGAAGATGGGGGTACAGAATATACAATTTTAAAAGTGATCAAAGATAAAAAGGAAGTGTGGGCACAGGTTGAAGGTGCCGGCAATGGGATGTATAAAATCTACATTATCGAAAAAGAAGCTATGGAACAGGATGTTGTTGCCGATGCTAGCAGCATGGCAAACTCAATTAAAGAAAGCGGGAAAGTAGCGCTTTATGGCATCTATTTTGATACTGGAAAATCAGTGTTGAAACCTGAATCTGAACCAAGCCTTCAGGAGATATCAAAACTTCTTAAATCTGACCCTAAGCTTAAGCTTTATGTAGTCGGCCATACTGATAATGCAGGATTGTTTGATGCAAATATCAAATTGTCGATGGACAGGGCTTCAGCCGTTATTAATGCATTGGTAACAAAGTACGGTGTTAATGCGTCCTGCCTGAAAGCATTTGGTGACGGACCTGTTTCTCCTGTTGCAACCAACGAAACAGAGGAAGGCAGAGCCCTTAACAGAAGGGTTGAACTTGTGAAACAATAGGAATATGCTTTTTATATATAATCTAACAGGATCTGTAATCCGGATTGCCTTTGACGGCTCCGAACCACCTGTATCTGTATCTGGCAATAATATCGTAAACAGGATCTCTTATAAAACCTGGAACTATAATAAACACATAAAATAAAGGCCACAAGCCATCGAGACATTTCAAAATGTGAAGTACTGCACTGGACTTTGTATAGATCTTCTCATCCTCAATTAATAATACAGATCCTCTGTTTACATCTTTTTTGTTATACCGGTTAAGATACTCTGTTGCCTTTTCTGAAGCAAGAGGTACAAAACAAAATATTCTTTTACTGTCGTTTTTTGCAATAAATCTGACAACACTATTACACAATTTGCAAGTACCGTCAAAAAGAATAATATACTTTCTTTCCATTTTTCTTCTGCCTCCGGACTATTTATAAAACGTAAATCCATCAACAAAAGTATCAAAGTCCAGTCCGGAAATTGTTTATCAATTATAAAACAATAAAATCCAGACTATGTTCAGCGGATTAACGTATTCATTTCGATCTCTACGTCTCTTAGTCTCTGTGTCTCTTAGTCTCTTAGTCTCTTA
>DCFT01000213.1:2682-3023 GCA_002319885.1 Bacteroidales bacterium UBA1797 | reverse complement strand
CCTTCGCTGATAAAATATTTTTTCCCTGTGTATAATTAAGCTTCATGTCCTTCTTCAGCAGGCACATTCTCATTTATGCCCGCAGATTTAGTTAGCATCAATATAAGTCTAAAAATATTTCTTCAGTTTTAAAACTATTGAGGGAAATTATAGTTCATTTATAAGGATTGAAGTGCATATTTTGCTAAGAATTCATAAATCTCTTATTACTTAATTTTTAAGCATTTCGTCCCTTATGATATTACTTTTTTCTTTTTACTTCTTCAAATATTTAATACACTCTTCTTGTATTTTATTTTTCTCCCTGAATTAGGTTATATGGAAGTTTTTTCAAAATTTTA
>DCFT01000213.1:1926-2345 GCA_002319885.1 Bacteroidales bacterium UBA1797 | reverse complement strand
AGAGTTTTGAGGGTGTTATATTCCCAGTAAAAGATGTTAAGAGGTTCTATAATTTTTTAGTTGGGAATTTACACCTACGATTTTTCTATGATTTTGTGTTTATCAATTTAATATTATTAAAATAGTTGTATTTTCATTAGATTAATACTTTTCCCAAATGTTCCTTTATTTGCTAATATTTGTTATACTCTTTTCCCTTAACATATGTAAATTTTTCAGAAATAAGCATTGACTCAATTGGATTTAACTATGGATTATTCATAAATAAGTACTGGGTCATTATTTCCTGTTCAATATCGTTTTTATTATGTAATTTATTATGTAATCTAATCTTTCCTTCTGAGAATTCTCTCATAGAACACTATTTCTTTTATTTTTCATATTTAATATTTTTATAAACTTATCTATGTTATGTGTTA
>DCFT01000213.1:0-1658 GCA_002319885.1 Bacteroidales bacterium UBA1797 | reverse complement strand
CTTTATATATCCCTTAGTCTAATATTTTTTTGTATGATAGCCTTTAATATTTTTGCATTTATACACATAAAGGGGGTTATAGCGTATGCAGATGTATAAGGGGGTAGACTGGGTTTGTTTTCGACCCTTACATTTGGTCTTAATTCTCTGATTTCCGATCCTATTAGCGTAGTGTCTGCGCCTTCTCAACTTACTGATAGGTTGATGAAGCATGAATTTACTGTTCTGATTCCAGCTCAGAATGAGGAGGCATCTATTGGAAGCAAAGTCTTGCTGGCGGCAAGTTACGCTGATCGTGTACTTGTACTTGATCAAGGCTCTACTGATAGAACCATGGAAGTAGCAGCTCTGGGCGGAGCGCGAGTTGTTCCTATAGGACGGGGAGAGGAATCATTACTAAAAGCTCTTTACAGGGCATCTCTTGATTCGGAGATAGTAGTCCTGATCTACCCTGAATGTATGCAGGATATAGATTTGCTTTCTCATGTCCTTGAGCCACTGAGGCAGGGTTTCGATCTATCTGTGGGTTCCTGGCCTTGTCGTCTCTCTAATGAACATGAAACAGTGATGCTTCTTAATGGGAAAAATACATTTAAAGAAAAAATGGGTTTTATTGCCGTAACTTCAGACTCTCTACAGAAAATTAGCTCAGATAAAGAGCATATGTCTTTAAAATCCCTGCTCTCCGCATCAAAGACCGAGAAATTAAAGGTCAACTATCTTAGTTTTGATGTGGATCCGATGTTTCGAAAGCTTGAGAGCACGCGGATAGGAGTTGTCGTACCAGCTTATAATGAAGAATTGCTTATTGCCGAGACTCTGAGAGGTATTCCTGAGTATATAGATAAGATCTACGTAATTGATGACGGCAGTATAGATCGAACTGGTGATATTGTCAAAAAGTTCGGAGATCCCAGAGTCGTATATTTACGCCATGAGGTTAATAAGGGTGTGGGCGCAGCCATAATGAACGGATATAAACTTGCCCTTAAAGATGAAATGGATATCGTTGCGGTAATGGCTGGGGACAACCAGATGGATCCTGCCCAACTTCCCAGGTTGCTTTTCCCAATCATCGAAGGGAAGACTGATTATACAAAAGGCAACAGGTTGCTCACCGAGGATTTTATGACCGGAATGAGCCAATGGAGATCCCTTGGTAACCTTATGCTCAGCTTTATAACAAAAATAGGTAGCGGCTACTGGCAGATAATGGATCCGCAAAATGGATATACTGCTATTTCCAGGCAGGCTCTGGAGCTTATTGATCTAGATTCAGTCTATCCTTATTATGGTTATTGTAACGATTTGTTGATTAAACTTAATGCTTTTAGCATGAGAGTAATGGATGTGGTTATACCCGCCCGTTACGGTAACGAAAAATCAAAGATTAGATATGGAAAGTACATTCGTAAAGTAGGTCCCATGATCTTCCGAGGTTTTCTATGGAGGTTAAGGATTAAATATACAGTATTGGAGTTCCATCCTCTTGTTTTGTTCTATTTCCTTGGAATGATTTCCCTTCCTGCAGGTATTCTTTTAGGTTTATGGGGTATTTTGCAAATGTTGTTGAATAATCCTCTTCCTTCCTATTATCCTTTGCTTGGTTTCCTTGTAATAGGTGCAGGACTTCAGATGCTTCTTTTCGGAATGCTTTT